>NZ_JBIVCA010000004.1:183761-185531 GCF_044746345.1 Lysinibacillus sp. NPDC086135
TTGTTCCAGCTGTTCCTGTTGCTCCAGTAGTGCCAGATGATCCGGTCGGCCCTATTGCACCTGTAGGACCCGTGGCTCCTGATGCACCTGTAGCCCCAGTAGCACCAGCAGGTCCTGTTGCACCTGTAACTCCAGTAGCTCCAATCCCCGTAGGTCCAGTAGGTCCAACAGGGCCACCAGAAGGTCCTGTAGCCCCAGTAGCACCGGTTGGACCTACTAAAGAAGGAGCAGCTAAGATGTTTTCCAGTTTAGATTGAAGGAGTAGCTCCTTCTTAATTAATTCTTGCATAGTACTTTGAACACTTGAATTTACCTGTAGCAACTCATTGATGGTTGCTGGAACCGAAGTCCGGGCAGCGTACCGATAGCGTATTGGATTTTCTCCGCTTCGGCATTAATAATGTGTCCTAGCCCTAACTCTTCAATCGCTATAGAAGATAACAAGAGGTTCAAGGCGTCATCTCTAGTAATTGTGATGCTAGGGGTTATATTAGGAAGATTCGCTTGTGACAATGTCTTCATCCTTTCTTAATTTATCGATCTAATAGAGAAGTCTCCCTCCTGTTAGTCGTATAATGCAGAATATGATTTTTATTCATTAGCGGTATGAGCCTTCAACCCGCATAGAAGCTATTTTTACAAATACATACCGAATCACACTAGAATTGGACGCAAAGAAGAGCCCGGGATCACCAACGTCCCCCGGACTTAGACTCGAGCTTCCTATGTTCTTTTTCAAAGTGTAATAGGGATTTACTGCACTTAAAGAACACTTCGATATCCAATGCATGCCATGGATTCGAACGATTTCTTCATTGTCGAGTGTTCTATCTGTACTTAACATCGCGAGCCATTCACTGTGCTTATTGCGATTACGGATAAAGAGAATTTCGTTATCTAGTCTCACATGAGCAGCACCTAAAATGTCTTTCTTTCCCATGGAAGGCTTGACTTTGCGGTATAATTCCGTCAGGTGCTGGAAATGGTGACCGCATCTGCATCCTATTCAAAAATTAAAGTAAGATCCGTTGTCTCTACTGTATCGAAATAGCACCGCCGCCGTGTCCGACAACCTCAGATGTACCAAATATACTGACCTCAGTTGACTCAATGTAATAAACCATGAATAGTCTCGTTCCAGCGTTGACCGGTATATTCAAGTCAGATGCAATGACTACACTCGGTAAATGATTTGCGGGCGGGCTTGGTATAGTCCCTATTATACGCGGTACCAGTTCAAAATCAGTTCCAGGGATAAACGTAAAGATATTGTTACCTGGCGTACCAGGCGTATCGTTCCGATATATCCGCGCGTGCACGCCCACGTTAATAGGAAGGTCAGCTTGTTCCAAAATAAACTTCGCTGAGTACGACATTATGGTTCCCGCACGGGGCATTAACAACGGTTCGAGACCTATCCCACCTATCAACGCATCCAGATCTATCGTGTCAAGCAGTGGTGTGATGACAGGGATTGGTGCCACGCCGTTAAATCCAAAGAAGGACATGTTGATAGGGTCACCGTTAACATCCGTATTTAAGGTGATTATAAACGGTGCCGTCGAAAATCCCTCTTCTGAACCGCCAAATGGTATAATCGCACCACCTCCAGGGGCACCAGTAGCGCCAGCCACACCAGTAGCGCCAGTCACACCGGTAGCGCCAGTAACTCCTGCCACACCAGTAGCGCCAGTCACACCGGTAGCGCCAGTAACTCCTGCCACACCAGTAGCGCCAGTCACACCGGTAGCACCAGTAACTCCTGCCACA
>NZ_JBIVCA010000004.1:185627-369430 GCF_044746345.1 Lysinibacillus sp. NPDC086135
CACACCAGTAGCGCCAGTCACACCGGTAGCACCAGTAACTCCTGCCACACCAGTAGCGCCAGTAGCTCCTGTCACACCAGTAGCTCCTGGAGTTCCACCAGAAGGCCCTGTAGCGCCAGTCGCACCGGTTGGACCTACTAAAGAAGGAGCGGCCAAGATGTTTTCCAGTTTAGATTGAAGGAGCAGCTCTTTCTTAATTAATCCTTGTATGGTAGTTTGAACACTTGAATTTACCTGTAGCAACTCATTGATGGTTGCTGGAACCGAAAGTCCGGGCAGCGTACCGATAGCGTATTGGATTTTCTCCGCTTCGGCATTAATAATGTGTCCTAGCCCTAACTCTTCAATCGCTATAGAAGATAACAAGAGATTCAAGGCGTCATCTCTAGTAATAGTGATACTAGGGGTTATATTAGGAAGATTCGCTTGTGACAATGTCTTCATCCTTTCTTAATTTATCGATCTAATAGAGAGGTCTCCCTCCTGTTAGTCGTATAATGCAGAATATGATTTTTATTCATTAACGATATGAGCCTTCAACCCGCATAGAAGCTATTTTTACAAATACATACCGAATTACACTAGAATTGGACGCAAAGAGCCCGGAATCGCCAACGTCTCTCGGACTTAGACTCGCGTTTCCTAAATTCCATACTGCCTCCATTTTTTATCCTAACTGAACATGAAGTATGATGTCAGATATCTACGCTATGTTTACAAAATGAAAGAGAAGCAGGTGAAGTAGTCATTTCATTTAAAGCTACAATTGAAGGTTAAACTAGTGAGGGATTACTTTATAACGAACAAGGAACAAATAAAGTGAATATATTAAAAATTAGGATCAGAACTCACTTCAATAAGGAGTACTGATCCGTCTGTGTTTATTCAAAATTTTATGGGAAGAGACGTTTTATATAGCGTATTACAATATCTCCCCGTATTTCTTAGTCCGGTAGAAAATAGGTAATTAAAAATTCATTATTTGTAGAAAATCAGGTTCTGTGCCTTTCTACAATTGGTTAGAAAAACGTGATAATTGTAACCAAATATATAAGCGCATGAATCAATCGCTTCAAGCTTATGAGCTAGTAGTCGTTGTTCTCGTTTCAACTTTCGCTCTAATCGTTTGCCAAAATAATCAATTCACAAGTAATCTTTGTTGCTAAGTACCTATTATATATGTACACCTGAATGGACAAATAAGCTAACGGTTAGAATGCCAGTAAAAGTAATGATAATCGATGTTATAGAACTAACTAGCGGCTTAAAAGCTAAGTCTCTTGGTATTCATGTTGTGAAACGCAAGAAAAAATGTGTAGTAACAAAAAAATGGTAATGATTTAATTTAATATAGTAGTGCTAAAAGTATGTAAACATTAGTCTTAAAAAGACAACTTTTGCTTTTTCTTTAGGACACCAACTAAAAAAGGCATAACAGCAACAAGCAACTTTATATCACGATTCTTAATTTAGAAATTAAGCAAAGAACAAAAAAACAATTTATTTTAGATTTGGTTTAGAAAAGGTTTTTATAATATTGTAGAGGTGTATGTAGATGAAGATAAAAGTATTAATTGTAGAAGATGACCCGTTTTTGGGTGAAATGATTGAAAAATACTTAATAAAATTAGGCTATCAAACAGAGTGGATCACTTCTGGACAAGCAGCGTTAGAAAAAATATATTCCAACGCTTATGATTTATGCTTACTAGATATTATGTTGCCAGAAATAAGTGGGCAAGTACTTTTAAAAGAAATCCGACAATTACATTCAATGCCTATAATTATGATGACTGCATTATCAGATGAACAAAATCATTTGACTGCATTAGAAAATGAAGCGGATGACTATCTCACTAAGCCGTTTTCAATGAAGATATTGCTGGCTCACATAGAAAATGTCCTACGTCGAACGGGAATCCTTAAAAAGAGTATTGAATTGAATGGAATCATTATTTATCCAGAATCACAAGAGATTTTATGGGACGAGAATAAGTATTTCCTTAACAAAAAGGAATTTGAATTACTTATGAGTTTTGTTCAAAATCCAAATCAAATCGTACCAAAAGAAAGAATACTCGTCAAAATATGGGGCTATGATTTTGAGGGAAATGAGGGAATCATTCATGCTACAATGAATAAATTAAGAGAAAAGCTACCAAAACAATTTATAAAAACTATTAAAGGCGTAGGATATAGACTAGGTGATGAAAATGAAGAATAGACAACTTAAAATTTCTGGTAAGTTTTTCTTGTATAGTTTAGGATTACTGCTAATACTATTAGTCATTTGCTTCTTCTTTTTTTACAGCCAGTTAAAAAATACTGTAGAAATCACACAGCGTCAGCAAGTTTCTAGGCTCTTTGCTTCTCTTATTGATACCGTTCAATACGAAACAGATGAAATTAAAATTATTGAAATGACAAAGCAGTTTTCGGAAGAAAACCGGTCTTTTGATTTTGCTTATATTTCTAATGACGGAGATGTTTTTTTCAAAACCCCTAAATTTGATATTGATAATATCCCTTCTATATTTAACAAAACTCCTATTATAAAAGATGGTATAAATACTCGCTTTATAGAAAGGACAGGTGATAATTCTAAAGCGGTTAGTAGAGAATCACTTATATTAACTCTTAAGATGGCTGACAAGGGAAATATCGTAATTTCAAATACTTTACGACCCCAAGAAGTTATCAAGACGATGCTTCCGACTATGAGCAAGATATTTATTGTGCTACTGATAATTTGTCTTTTAGCTTCATTCCTTTTCTCTAAAATAATCACTTCTCCCATAAAAAAAATAGCAAGTGATACTAAAAAAATGGCCTTGTTAGAGGAAGTGGAACCTCCTACAAAAAGAGTTGATGAAATCGGAGAGTTATCCGAAGATATTTACTCTATGCACTTAAGATTAAAACAGACAATAGAGGATTTACAAAAAGAAATAGCATTGGTGAAAAAGATGGAAGAAAATCAGCGGTATTTTTTTTCTGCTGTATCACATGAGCTAAAAACGCCAATTGCTTCATCAATGAGTTTGATTGAAGGAATTATAGATGGGGTTATAGAGAAAGAAGATTATTCAAAACAATTAGATAATCTTTTATCTATTCAACAACATCAAGCAACTTTAGTTAATGAATTACTGATGATTGTAAATATGGATAATCCTGATTTTATCGTTCAAAAAGAATCTATACATCTGGCTTCTTTCTTTGATATTGTTTTGGAAAAGTATAGGATTCTTATAGATGAACAGATGTTGAAAGCAGAATGTGCTATTGATAATGCTTTGTTTATTAAATCGGATAAAAAGTTGTTGTCAAAAATTTTCTCTAATTTATTGCTTAACGCCATTCAAAACACAAAAGCAGGTGAAGAAATCAAAGTATTTTCAAAAATACGTGGTAGTTCTATAGAACTAGAAATTATCAACACAGGTACAAAAATTCCGCATAAAATATTAAAAGATATCGCAAACCCATTTTTCAGTACGGACAATGTTCGCACTTCTAGTATTGGGAAAAGTGGACTGGGTCTTACAATTGTCCAAAAAGCTTTAAATATACAAGGATTTGATTTCCGGATAGAAAATATTGATAAGGGCGTATGTGTCACTATTATATTTTAAGCACTCATACTAAATATCCAATTCAAGAAGAAACAACTCAATTTTGAGTTGTTTCTTCTTGTTGTTGAAATACTATTATGTCAATGAAATCAAGGTGACAATTAAAAGGTATAGCCCTTTTTCAAAACGAGAGGTTGATCTCCGTTCCGACTGAGTGCTTTCCTGAGGGCGTCCGATGAGCCGCTTCACTCGCGTTGCTCGCTCCAGGGTCTCATCTGTGACGCTGAATCCCCGAGGAGTCACTCAGTCTACACTCCAATCAATCACTGCCCATAGTATTTTCTTCTGGTACTTCACACAAATTAATAGTGATAAATTTGAAGTCTTAGCCATCACTATATTGTGTCAAAATGGAGCTTTGATAACATATTTATATGCGAAAGCAGAGCAATACTTTATGTAAAGTTACAAAGTAGTTTTATGCATAAAATGTAGGTTAATAGCTGTAGAATTGTACCACCATTCTATCCATTTAATGATGGTGAGTAACATGCTTTTACTTTACTTTTAAGGAAAGAAAATATTTAAAGTTCTACACTATTGCTGATTGGAGTGCAAGGCTACTCGACTCCCGTGGGATAGCGAGACAGACGAAACCCTGCACGGAGCGTCAGCGCAGGAAGCGGCTCGTCGCTCGCCCACAGGAAGCTTTGCTCTGTGCGAAAGCGAAGCGTCAGCAACAAAGCGAGTAGCCTGGAACGGAAATCATCTTCATTTGACTTAGTAGTGTTCACAAAGAGTCCCTCGACCATTTAGTTTTTCAACACTATGAAGAAACAACTCAATTTTTGAGTTGTTTTTTTGTACTTTAGAAATAAGTTAGATTCGTTTCTTATACTCATACTTGTACTAAGGAGTACCAATATAAACAAGGAGGATTTTCAATGTATATTATTAGTAATGCACTAAAAAATATTAAGAGGAATAGGGGACGAAATATATTACTAGGAATCATAATACTGGCCTTAATTGTAGCGTCTGTTACTGCACTAATGATAAATCAGGTGTCAAGTTCGGTTATTAATGACTACAAAGGTCGTTTTGGTTCGGAAGTAACTATATCCGCAAATATAGATAAAGTGCGTGAAGAAGCTATGAGCAATAGTACAGATGGGAAGATACGGGTAGCAATTCCGACTATTCCAGCTGAACAATATATTGCTTTTGGCGATTCAGACTATTTGAAAGAAAGTTACTATTCCGCTTCTATAGGGTTAAGAGTACCTGAACTTGAAAGTGTTGACGAAAGTTTAGGTGGTGGCACTGGCAACAAAATGATGATGGGTGGTCCTGGTATGACTTCTGAAATACCAGAATATTACACGAAATTGACTACACCAAATATTACAGAATTTGATCAGGGATATAGACAATTGACTGATGGAGAAATGCCAAATGGAGAAAACGAGGCAATTATCTCTCGTGACTTTGCAGAATTAAATAACTTAAGTATCGGAGATATAATAAAGGCGGAATCTGAGTTGAATCCAGAAGATAGAGAATCGGACGCTGGAGATTATCCAATTTCATATGAACTAAAAATAGTAGGTATTTATGATGATATAACAGAAGAGTATGGAAGCGGTCAGCAACAAAATGCATATACGAACCGTAGAAATGAAATACTTTCGAACTTTGGTACAATTATTGCTAAAATGCAAGATGATTATAGAGGAATTCAAGTTGGTGCAACTTATTATTTGAACAGTCCTGAAGACATTGACGGATTTACGGAAGAACTAGGAGAAAAAGGACTATCTGACTTATTCGACGTAAAAACAGACATGGATAGTTATAATCAAATAGTTGGTCCAGTCGAGGGGTTAAGTAGTGTATCTTCAACATTTCTTATTATCGTGTTGATATTTGGTGGAATTTCTATTGCTGTCATTTCATCTATTGCTATTCGCGAACGTAAATATGAAATCGGCGTATTAAGAGCAATGGGTATGAAAAAATCAACCGTATCATTCAGTTTATGGTTAGAAGTTTTTCTAATTACTGCGGTTTGTGTCGTCATTGGTATTTTGGGAGGCACTATGTTGGCACAGCCAATAGCAGATATGTTGCTACAACAACAAATAGAAGCAGTTCAAGCAGCCACTCAAAACACACAAATGCAAGGCATGATGATGGTAGGTGGAATGAATAATACCGTTGTTGAAGAACCCCTATCACATTTAGATGTCGTACTTAATATGGCTACATTGTTTAAGATAAGTATGATTGCACTATTGTTAACAACTGTATCAGCAGTTAGCTCTATGTTGAAAATTGTGAAGTACGAACCAATTAAAATTTTGATGGAAAGGAATTAAAAGAATATGAGTTGTTTAGAATTAAAAGATATTTCATATGCCTATATTAAAGGCAAGCGTGTCCTTAAAGATATTAACTATAAATTTAATCAAGGTAAAGTATATACCATTGTAGGTAAATCTGGTGCAGGAAAATCTACCTTACTGTCGCTCGTAGCTGGTTTAGATAAGTGTCAAGACGGTACAGTTTTAATTAATGACAAGTCACTAAATGAGATTAATCGTGACAAATATCGCTCTCAAGATGTAGGTATTATCTTCCAACAATATAACTTGCTAACAAATGCAACTGCACTAGAAAATATTGTGCTTTCAATGAATATCAGTAAGTCCAAAATTAAGAATAAGAACAAATACGCTTTGGAGTTACTGAATAAAGTTGGGATTAATGAGGAGAAAGCCACAAGAGCAGTAATGAAATTGTCTGGTGGTGAACAACAACGAGTAGCCATTGCCAGAGCATTAGCTCATAACCCCAATATTATAATTGCCGATGAACCGACTGGAAACTTAGATAAAAATACTGAAAAAGATATTTTGGAAATATTCTCAGAATTAGCCCATTCTGCAAACAAGTGTGTAATAATTGTTACCCATTCTCAGAAAGTGACAAAAATTGCGGATAACATTTGTTTGATAAAAAATGGCAGTTTAATCGACTTGGGAGACGAGGAAAATGATTAGTAAAAAAATCACAGATAAAATTTTCATGCTAAAGATTACATTATTCATTATCGCAATGCTGTTTTTTCTATGTAGTATTTGGAACTTTTCTGAAAATAGCAAATATTTAAATACACTTGTTGAACAAGGGCAACTTGAAGCTATTAGTTTTAATTATGAAATTGTCCAATTTTATCTAAGCAGTAGTGGACAATACTTCGTTTATGCAATACTTATATTTGTTTCTGCGATTTTATTAGGAAGACAAAATAACAAAATAGACAATCAACCTATTCGAAAGTCAAATACAAATATTCACCTTGCTCAACAGGAAAGTATAGAAAAAGATGAAGAAATTGATGAATGGTTAACTAAAATGATGAAAAAAAGAAAAGATAATTAAAGGATTCATTTAAAAAAGAAGCATAGTGACACTTGGAGTGTACTTTATGCTTCTTTTTTTCTTTATCAATATATAGCCATGCACATTCTTAAAAGAGGAATTTTTTATTTTTGTATTGTCACATATCTTTTTTAATCTGGTGTGGTATTAAATTCTAAAATGAATTGCATTTAACTAAAACCCAATAATTCATCTTTTGCTTCCTTATACTCAGGATATATTTCTAGTGCCTTTAGAAGTAATTTTTTATACATGAACGGATTCCCTTTATTTTTAAAACATAGTGCTTGATAAAATAAAGATTGGTATGATCCTATACCAGACATCGTTAAATATGCAAGGTTTTTCTCTCCTAATGAAAGACAATGTTCTAAAGTTAGAATACACTCATTAAACATACCTTCATGATAAAGAGAGACTGCCTTATAAAAGTGTAAATCAACGTAATCAGGGTATAAGAGAATCGCTTTATCAATCCCTTTTAATGCTTCTTTAAAGGATCCGGAAGTTACTAGTATTGAATATTTCAGATTATATAAAAGGGAAGAGGGCTTTAAACCAGCTATCAAAAACCTTTTAATAGATTCATTACAATATAAAAAAGCTGTTTCGTATTTTTTTTGCCGATAGTATTCACTAGCAAGATGATATTCCATCCACGGACTATGTTTGTCGTTTTTTATTTCAGAATGAAGCAAACTCATATTCCGCTCATTTTTTTTCTTCTTCTCTGTTACCTGTGTAAGGTATCCTAAATGATGAATCTTTATAGGTAAATGCTGAATGTTATGAACATCCATATCCAAATCATTTAAGTTTATTGTTTCATGAATACTATTTTCAAATTTAAAACCTAGGCGATTTTTAAATAGCCTGGACTGTGCCATAGTATAAATTCTATTTTCATCTATTTTATCACCATAATAATTCACAAGTTCTAATGATAATATATCCACATTAGATTCCTTAATATATTTATGGAGAATGGCTCTATCGATATTTTCAAGAGTTTCATCTGCATCGAGAATTAATATCCATTCACCTTTCGCATTTTCGAGGCTAATATTCCTTGCTTCTGCAAAATTATTATTCCATTTATGCGAGATTACTTTTGCTCCGAAACTTTTACCAATCTCAATTGAAGAATCCGTAGAGCCTGTATCCACAATAATTATTTCATCTACAATTCCTTGAACACTCTTGAGGCAACCAGGTAAGAATTCTTCCTCATTTTTAACAATCATGCACATAGAAACAAAACAATTATCCAATTAATCTCCTCCCTCAATAGTATACCTTTAAAACTTTATGAATATGAATAAAAGAAAAAGGAGTGTTTTTGTTGAGTATCACTTTATCAATGGTGGTGAAAAATGAGGGCGATCGATATTTAAAAAAGGCGTTGATGCAACATAAGCCATTTATTAACGCTGCTGTCATTATAGATGATGCTAGTACAGATGATACCATTCCAATTTGTAAAGAAGTACTCTCTGGGATTCCATTGAAAATTGTGGAAAACAAAGAATCACGCTTTTTTAATGAAATAACACTTAGAAAGCAACAGTGGGATGAGACAATACAAACAAACCCTGATTGGATATTAAATCTAGATAGTGATGAAATGATTGAATCATCTTTTCTTACACAATTTGAAATCATTACAAATCAACAAATGTATGATGCCGTCTATTTTCGTTTATATGATATGTGGAATGACTCACATTATCGTGAGGATAAATATTGGTATGCACATAGAACTTTTAGACCTTTTCTAGTTCGCTTCAAACCTACTGATCAATATATCTGGAAAGAGACGGCGCAGCACTGCGGTCGGTTTCCATTAAATATTTTTGAGTATAAACACTTTTATAGTACCGTGAAAATTAAACATTACGGATGGTCAACAGAGAAAGATAGAAAAGCAAAGTATGAAAGATATATGGAGCTGGATAATGGAGGGGTTTATGGGTGCCTCGAACAATATCATTCAATATTAGATAAGGATCCAAATTTAATTAAATGGGGTTGAAAAATTAATGGTAACAATTAGTCTGTGTATGATAGTGAAAAATGAAGAAGAGGTTTTAGGTCGATGTCTACAATCAGTAAAACATATTGTAGATGAGATTATTATTGTAGATACTGGATCTACTGATGATACTAAGGAAATAGCAAAAAAATTCGATGCTAAAATATATGACTTTGAATGGTGTAATGATTTTTCTAAAGCTCGTAACTATGCCTTTAGTTTAGCGAACAAGGATTATATTCTGTGGATAGATGCAGATGATGTAATTGAAGAGAAGGAACAATTGAAATTAATTAAACTAAAAGAAAATCTATCCGAAGAGATAGACACAGTAAGTATGCCATATATATTATCTGTTAGTGAATCTGGTGATGTAGGCTATCAGATACGTAGACACAGATTAGCTAAACGAGAACGACAATTTAAATGGGAAGGTAAGGTTCACGAAGTCTTATTAGTTTCCGGAAATATCTTACACAGTGATATAGCTATCAAACATCAAAAAGAAAAAAAATATACAGATCGAAATTTACTTATCTATATGGATTGCTATAAAAGGGGAGAATACTTTTCACCCAGAGATGTCTATTATTTTGGGAATGAGTTACTGGATCATAAAAAATATGAAAAAGCTATTGAGCAATACCGAGCATTCTTAGATTCCAATCAAGGATGGGTGGAAGATAATATTAATGCATGTTTTAATTTATCAAACTGTTATAGTCAACTTAACGAGAACGATTTACAGCTACAAGCGTTATTACGCATTCTAGAATATACTAAACCCACACCGAAATTTTGTTGTTTTTTGGGGGATATTTTAAAAGAAAAAGGGAACATTAATAGTTCTTCGTACTGGTATTTAACAGCAATAAATATTGGTAAACCTGAAGCGGAATATTCGGTTTTAGAACCACAATATTGGACGTGGTATCCTCATCTACAACTATGTGCATTATATTATCAGCAGGGGGACATGAAAAATTCGGAATTTCATCATGATCATGCGAAATACTATGTGCCAGAACATCCAAGTGTTATTTTTAATGAACAATTTTTTAATCAACAACTTGGAGAAAATGAATTATCTGTAGAACATGACATGAAAAACCAAATCTTTAATTTAGTAGAAGCAGAGACAGTTGAGAAAAATAAAAAAGGTAAAGTCAAAATACTGATTGGGAGCCCAATTAAACAAGATAGTGATATTTTGATGCACTTTCTCCATTCACTTGATAATTTAGAAAAAAGTGATGAAGTACAAGTAAATTACTTATTCTTTGACGATAATGATGATCTGACATCAAAGAAACTACTTAAAAACTTCTCTACTAATCGAGAGGTTTCCATTATTGAAACAAAAAATAAATATGAATATATTAAGAATGATGTCACACATTACTGGACCCCTAATAATGTACATCATGTGTCAAGTATGAAAAATCATATCCTTCATTATGCTAAAGAAAAAGATTTTGACTATGTATTCTTAATAGATTCAGATTTAGTGTTACATCCCAAAACTTTAGTTAATTTGCTTAAAGCAAACAAGGATATTATATCAAATATATTCTGGACCAAGTGGACACCCGATGCTATTGAAATGCCACAAGTTTGGATGCAAGACGAATATCAACTATTCAATAAGGAAGATCAACATACTCTTTCTGAAAGTGAGATTAAACTTAAATCCATTGAATTTATTATGAAAATGAAAGTTCCAGGGATATATAAGGTCGGAGGACTAGGTGCGTGCACACTTATAAGTAAGAATGTAATAAATGCTGGTGTAAACTTCAACAAAATTTATAATGTTTCTTATGTTGGTGAAGACCGTCATTTTTGTATAAGAGCAGCAGTACTCGACTTTTCTATGTATGTAGAAACGACCTACCCTGCTTTTCATATATACAGAAAAGAAGACCTAGAAGAAATAGAGCAATGGAAATATAAAAATTCATTCAAACAAAAAGGGGAATGAAAATGAGTTGTTTAAACGATGCCCTTGCAAAAAAAGTAGATTTTTCATTTTGTATCGAAAAGGAAATTTCAAGACATTATCTTTATAATGTAGCAGGAAAATTAATTAAAACAGCAATTGAAGATGAATCAAAACATGATTTGGTTATAGAAAATTTAACTTTTTTATTTACTAAAATTCATGGTCAACAAATATCTGATATGCAAAAATATAATATATACAAAAAAATAATGGTTGAGTTCAATGATGTGATAGAAACTTCTTTTACAGAAAAGTTAATTGAAAAGCTGGTTATTGGCAATAAATTGTTACATCTTCTGAACAAAAAATTAGAGCAATATCAACTGAATAAGAAAGTGGAATGTACCCATCTCAATTTTATCTTATTAGGAATAAAACATAATTACAGTACGTTTTTGATTGAGATAGATCCAAAATTAATTGATTTAATTAATACAAATCATGCAGATGAAAGCATTATTAGCTCAAGAGATAAAAATGTTTCTTCTCAAAATAATACTACAAGTGAAAATATTAGTAGCCCAAGAGATAAAAGTATATTTTCTCAAAGGAATAAAAGGGAAAATATTTGGATAGATAATAAAAAAGTATGGAATCGTAATGATGATGACTAATTTATCGTTTTACGATTAAAAGGGGGGATATAGGCTTTTCTCTATGGATTTAGAGGAATTAGTGGTGATGAAAATCTTACGAGAATCGGCTATGTGTTTGTACGATCATAGGCATCAAATACTTGCTAGCTGTTATAAAAGTACCCTGTAAAAGACATAAAAGGTCCTGCACCCCTAAAGAAGGAGTCAAAATTCTACTTTAAGGGTGTTTTTTGGGCGAAATACAGTGAAGAATTCAAAATAAATGTCGTTAATGAATATATGGCTCATATGAAGAATTAAAGAAGAAAACCGAACGATAACTATAACAAAAACTGGCTGCATAATAAAAACTCTAACTTTGAGGGGTCACTACCTTCTTACAGAGTACTTTTATTTATAATGAACATAAAGAACCTATTTACTAATCAAAAAAATTACTCTAGAAGCTTCCTTATATAATACTAATATGCGGAGATATTGTCATACGCTATATAAAACGTCTCATCCCATATATTTGCATGAACACAGACGGACCAGTACTCCTTATTGAAGTGAGTTCTGGTCCTATTTTTTATATATTCACTTGTAAACATAGCGTAGATATCTGATATCATACTTCATGTTCAGTTCAGGATACAGTATATCGGAATATAGGAAACGAGAGTCTAAGTCCGGGGGTGATTCCGGGCTCTTTTCGTCCAACTCTAGTGAGATTCATTCTTTGGTATGTATTTGTAAAAATAGCTTCTTAACGGGTTGAAAGCTCATACCGTTAATGAAAAAAAATCATATCCTGCATTATACGACTTAAAAGAGGAAGACTTCTCTATTAAATCGACAAATGAAGAAAGGATGAAGACAATGTCACAAGCGAATATTCCTAATATAACCCCTAGCATCACTATTACTAGAGATGACGCCTTGAACCTCTTATTAGCTTCTATAGCGATTGAAGAGTTAGGGCTAGGACACATCATTAATGCCGAAGCGGAAAAAATTCAATACGCAGTCGGTACATTGCCAGGACTATCGGTTCCGGCGACCCTTAATGAGTTGCTGGAGGTTAATGCAAGTGTTCAAACTACCATACAAGGATTAATTAAGAAGGAACTGCTCCTTCAAACTAAACTGGAAAATATCTTAGCTGCTCCTTCTGTAGTAGGTACAACAGGTGCAACAGGTGCCACTGGAGCCGCTGGTGCAACAGGTGCCACTGGAGCCACAGGTGCAGGGTCAACTGGAGCCACAGGTGTCACTGGGGCTACAGGGCTAACGGGAGCTACAGGCGGTACGTTTACAGCCAACAACATCAAAGTAGGAAGCTTCATTCAGCAAGTAGTTACACCAGGGTCGTCTTATATGTTTGATTCAAATATAAATAGCAATGGAATCGGTATTACACATACACCTGGATCACCAGATATCAATCTAAGTCCGAACAGCGTCTATTGGATCAATAGCTATTTGGAAGGGTTTGAGACGCCAACTGGCGGTATCGGATTCGCGCTTCGCCTGAACGGGGTTCCCCTTTTTGGGAGTCATGTCGGCAACGGAGGCGCTGTTGGGGTCGATACACAACTCTCAGGAGCATACATTCTAAACACTGGACCTGGCGTTAACGTTCTACAGATGTTCAATGATGATAACACAAATACTACGACGGCTAGTAACGGTACGCTTGGCGCTTCATTGACAATTATGCAGATTGGTTAGTGCATTAGCCTATGACGAATATTATTATAACCCCTAGCATTATTATTTATCATCTAATGCATTGAACGACACGTCAAAAGGAGATGCCGATATCAGAAGGACTGGTTTAAAAATATAGAGCCTTCATTACACCGATATGGTAATTTCTAATATGACAATAGTGAGACAGAACAGGTAGTAGCCTCTAACAAACGTCTAAATAAATGCAGAAATAGCCCTGCGTTTATTTAGACGCGATGTATATTCCAGTAGGTCGTGAAGAGGTGTCCAAAGAAGCAGTTTAATCGCAGTTGACATTCGTGAAGATGTCTCAAATGATGCGCTAGCCTAGACGTTTACGCCAACTGAATCTGCATACAACTGGTAGAAACTTCTCACTGAACGCAAGGAACGATTCCTATGCCATGGAGGTGTCCCGAAGTCTACAATTAGATTAGCATATGCCACCTATCGTAAGTCTAAGTTATAATGGCTTGACAATTTTTCTCCATTTTTCTCCATTTTTCTCCGTATTATCACCAACAATCACCTCTAAATGCCCAACTGAATTTAGGGAACAATAGTTACGCTCATTTCGTGACTTCACCCATTAATCGACCGTGTTATTTGCAATCATAATCTTCATATTCACACTCACATTCACACTCTTTTTCATGCCTACAATGTTTTTTGCATTTCACTTCATGTATTTCAGTAAAATCAACAACACTTTCTAATTTCATTAATAGAAGCATTTCTTTTTTAACAATTGTTTTTAATAACTGATTTACATTACTATTAGCTTCTAACAAAATATTAATATCACACGTTTCTCTAGTTATCTTATCTAGTTTTCTTCCTTGTGCTTTAATAATCTCAGCTAAACCTAATTCTTCCATCGCAATTGATGAAAGTAATAAATTTGCAATGTCTTTTTTACTAAGATTTATATCTGGCTTAATATCAGGTATGTTGGGCATCGACAATTTAAATCACCTCAAATGTTTCCAATTTTTTCTTCACCAATTTAAAAATAATTACGCAAATCAATATATTCATATTGTCCAAGCTTTATTCTTGACCCAATTATGCCTTGGCATAATTGAGTCCAAATTCGTACAAGAACTCCTTCCCAATTCCGTAGGGAAAACATTTTTTTGGCGAATGTATGATAAGTTTTTGCCAAATACAGAACAATGGCAATCGGGTTTTAATGCGCAGGTCACATGTTCGCTGAAATATGCCTCTAATTCAAGGATGGTGTGTCCTGGAGTAATATTTAGACGTGTGTCATTTCGTAAGTCATGCAAACCGGTATTGTACGTATACCCCCTGAGAATGGCAAAATCATCGAATCCAAGCAAGAGATGTGACAATGAGATGTCTTGTGTTGACAGGCTTGTTGAAAACGAAGCTTCTTTTTCATGATACGAGCAACCGTTGTCTCAGGTGTTTTCGCTACACGCGCTAATGTGTGATAGTTGCACCAATTTCAAATGCCTTGTATAGCGTTTTTTCGATGCTACGTACATGGCATTTCTTTTGAAAATCAAGGACCCAGAAAGATTCTCGACTCCAATATGCCTGAGGTATTCATGAGTTATGTTCGACTTGATTTGACAATTTATATGACACAAATATAAATACTCATCATACAATAAACATGTAATCAAAAAATCGTTAATGGAAGGGGTTTTTTCATGAGTTTTCCTAACATACCCAATATTACAGCTTCAATTACTATTACTAGGGATGAAGTATTAAACTTATTACTTTCATCTATTGCTTTTGAAGAGTTGGGATTAAGCCATATTATTAATGCAGAGGGAGAAAAAATTCAATATGCTTTAGGATTGATCCCGGGTTTAACCCAACCAGCTTCAATACCTGATTTATTAAGCATTAATGATAGTGTGCGTAAAACATTAGATTCTGTTACAAGAAAAGAACTGGTTTTGCAATCAAAATTGCAAAACATCGTGGATCTTTTGACAGGTGACTAATCACTTATAGTTACATCAAAAGAAGTGAAAATAGATTCATAGTTAAATTGGAATGTAAGCCCGTAATCAAATAACGTATATAAATAACCATGCACTCCCGGAATGATAGACATCAAAAAAGGGGGTGCTTCTTTATGTCAACTACCAAACTAACAATTGTCCCTGTGATACTGGATACCCAGCACGGACAAGTATCCTTTTAATAATTCAACGCAATTTTCCCCTGAACCAAGCTGTATCATTAAAACAGTTGGTGCTATATTTCCTTCTTTAATGGCGTAGATGAACACATCATCCAAACGATCATGAAGGAGTTGGGTAATCGATGAAGCATGATTTTACGAGTGTGCAAAACATCTATATCATTTGTGGCAATACGGATGTGTGAAAAGGCATTGATGGAACTTGTAGAGATGTTATAAATGTTTGTGCTTCGATGGGGATGGCTTTGTCATACTTTATAAACGGCAAGAAAATGGGAAACTGCAATGGCCAAAAGATGAAAAGGAAATGCGGAACCTTTCACAGCAGGAGCTTCGTTGCTCTTAGATCGATTATTGCTCCAGCAGCAAAAGGTAATTACTTTGAGAAAGATATCGCTTATCTTCTTTGCATAGTGGTATTCGTTATGAAACACGAGAAAGAGATTCCTGCATTTTCTAGCGAAGGCGATTAAGATCGTATTTTACATCATGTAAGCATTGTCACAATCGTTGGTGTTTCATACCGATTAAAGTATTATTTAACCTCGGAAAACGAGTGATTTTGTACACCCTTAAACGAGAGAAACTGTACATATTTATATTTACTTCTAGCCATATAAATACCCCCTTAGATTTCATCTCTCTACCGTATGAGGAGCGTATTAAATACTAATTTCAATAAGGGACCTAAAAAGATTTTCATCTCCATATGCTATTAAAGGATTCAGAGCTGTTCGACTTGATTTGACATTTTATATGACATAAATCGAAATACACATCATACAATAAACATGTAAATTAAAAATTAGCTAATGGAAGGGGTTTTTCATGAGTTTTCCTAATATACCGAACATCACAGCTTCAATTACTATTTCCAGGAACGAGGCATTAAATTTATTACTTTCATCTATTGCTTTTGAAGAGTTGGGATTAAGTCATATTATTAATGCTGAAGGGGAAAAGATTCAATATGCTTTAGGTTTAATCCCAGGTTTAAGACACCCAGCTTCAATAACTGATTTATTAAGGATTAATGATAGTGTCCGTAAAACACTAGATTCTGTTACCAAAAAAGAAATAGTTTTGCAATCGAAATTGCAAAATATCATAGACCTTATGTGTGATGACTGGAACCAAGAGTATAACCCCAAAAAAAAAATAGTTAGTCAAATTGAAAATCAAAACAAAAATACCAATCTTGATATTGGTAACATGGAATAGCACAGTATTATTGATTTTTAGAAGGGAGCACTTTTTTATGCTTCCTTTATACTGTAGACAAACTCGGCAAAAATCAAATTGTTCTTGCCAATAAAGTTAGTTCTTTTGTTGGCATAAGCAACTCCGAAATGTAAATCAAAAGAACCTTGTACTTAAACGAACGAAGCAGTTTTGTTGAAAAAGGTAAATGGAGATTTTTTATTGTAGAATATATTTTTACAATAATCAATCGGTGTTAGGGACTATGTTGACAATCTAATATTTTTTTATTATTATTTAAAAAAACATTAAGGAATCAATAAATTTTCGTATAACTCCAATAATATGGTTTGGGGGTCTCTACCAGGAACCGAAATTCCTGATTACGAAGAAAGTACAAAACTTGTATTTTCTTTGTAGTCAGGAATTTTTTTGTATTTATCTGAAAATTTATTTTAGGAGGTCAACAATGAACTTTTTAGCATTGCCCAAAATTGAACTTCACTGTCATTTGGATGGAAGCCTAAGGGGTGAAACTATTATCGATATTGCACAGAAGGAAGGTATTCAGTTACCCTCTTTTGATAAGGATGAACTGCAAAAGGAGCTGATTGCTCCGTTAGAATGTGAATCCCTTGATGAATATTTAAAAAGATTTTCTCTTCCTAATTTAGTCATGCAGTCCAAGGAGAACTTAAGAAGAATTACTTTTGAGCTATTTGAGGATGCAGCAAGAGAAAATGTGAAATATTTAGAAGTCCGATTTGCCCCGTTACTTCATACATTACAAGGTCTTGATGTTGAAGAAGTTATTCAATCTGTTATAGAGGGGATGAGGGACGCTGAAAGCTGCTCCGAAATAAAGGGAAATATAATCTTGTCTTGCATGAGGACAATGTCTGTAGAAAGCGCATTTGAAGTAGTTGAAAAGGGGAAAAAGTTCCTTGGAAAAGGTGTGGTGGCAATTGACCTATGTGCATCTGAAGAAGCAGGCTTTTGTGAAAAATTTGTAGATCCAATCGCTTTGGCGAAAGAATATGGCTACAGAGTCACTATTCATGCCGGTGAAACGGGAATTGGTAAAAACGTACTAGAGGCGGTTGAACTGTTGGGTGCTGAAAGAATAGGACACGGAGTATTTATTAAAGATTGTGCCGAGGCTTATAAGATTGTGAAAGAAAGACAGGTAGTGCTTGAAATGTGTCCAACAAGTAATGTCCAAACGAAAGCTGTTCATCATTATTCTGAACATCCGATTTATAAGTTTCATAAAGATGGAATAAAAGTGACATTTAATACGGATAACAGAACAGTATCAGATACTACTATGGCAAATGAAATCCATTTAGTTAACAACGAATTTAATCTAAGTGAAGAAGATTATCGGCAAATCTATTTAAATAGTGTAGAAGCATCCTTTGCCGACCAACAAACTAAAGAATGGTGCTTTGCGCAATATTAAAGAAAATTAAATTTAGCAACAAAAATAATCCCCGTACGCGAACATATTTTTTAACTATTATAAAAACTAATCTTTAATATTAGCAGATTGTGAAGAAAGAGCAGGGGCTTCTAGTGGTGCTCTCTCAGACATGGTAGTAGCTAACGCAAGCTATGTAACATTATCTTTAGATGGAGGTCTATTATCTTTAATCTTTATTCTGATTGTCATTTGGTCAAGAAAAGCTTGAGAATGGTATAACTTTAAGGTCTTAAAGTTTAGACGCCAACAGAATTTATTTTTTAGGCTTTAGAGTATAATATTGTTCCATTAAGCTAGCCGTTAAAAGAAATAAGGTCCATATGTATATGTAGCAGTTCAGTACCAACTAGAGCTGAAATAAAAATGAAATTAAAATGGCAGCACTAACACACAGTTTTTTTTGATATTCATTTTTTCCTCCGTAATTAGATTAATAATAAATAATAAAGTTTGATAAAAAATAACCTCTTATAGTGAAATATTCTAAAGAGGTTATCTTTTATTTTTTAATAACGTCTGGTAAAAGTGTTTCCTGAATAATCCTAAAAATCCAGAGTTATTTAAATCTATTGTATGCTATGCTGATCTACTAGGCTTTTCGAATTTAATAAAAAATACGTCACTACATTTCAAACTTAGCTTTCATTTTGCATTTTCCTAATTTCAACAATTTTCTTCCAGATCGCCCTATCAATTTTGGCAAAACTACTTATGCTTGGCGTTGTATTTACTTCAAATAATATAGGTTTCCCTTCAAGATTTAATCCGAAATCAATGCCATATTCTCTACAAGGAAAGTGGGATGCTATTACTTCAGCTGCTAAAATTGAATCTTCTTTTAGAGAATCTATTGTTTTATCTTTCTTTGTAGTATCCATCATCATATAGTCTGATAATAATTCATCAATCGGTATTATTTGAGAACCCCGATTTGAATTGACAATCCCATGATCCTCAGTTGCGATCCTTCCGTAAATCCCACCAATTATCCATTCTCCCTTAAGATTTTGAACATGAACACGAATGGATGTAGAATGCCCATCAGGGGTAAGACTTATGACCCCCTCCTGTATAATATAAATTCCGCTTAATCTATCATGTTTCTCATATGGATGTAGAACTTGATGGAAATCCTCAATTGCTGCCACACACTTATTTATTTCTTCACCTTGCATGGTAAAACCGTTAAAACAATAATGTCCATCTTTTCTTTTGTAGACTTTATAAATTGCTCTTCCTTGTCCAGTGCTATTATGTTTCACATAAACATACTCATACCTATTTAATAAATCGATTAGGTTTTCTAGACTGTAAGGTGTTGATTCTGGAATGAAGTTAGATGTTAAAGGATTTTGTGTTAAAAGTAAGAATTGTTGCCATTTTCCAAGTGTATTTTTCAATAAACGCACCTCATTCAGTAAGATATTTATATTTCTTTTGTATTAATAGTGTAGTCCTCTCCACGTATAGAGGTTACTGTATTGTATGTAAATAGATTTATTTTGCATGGGTGGGGCTTGGTAACACGATAAATCTCTCCCATTTTTCTGCTAGAGTTCATACTCAATTTACTACACTAGAAAAGTAGCATTATGATTGTTTTTCCTGTATATCCATTTTTGATTTCACAATCATTAGTTTCTAATGTATCTGCCCTGCTTATCTTTACTTTTAGTCATATGATAGTATGATATGTCGATTAAGGGGATGGGAGATATTGAAAAAAACGACGAAATTAAAAAAAATAATATATTCAGATAAACTTGAATTTTTAATGGAAGCCCATAATGGTCTTTCCGCAAAAATTGTAGAGGAAGTCGGTTTTAAAGGGATTTGGGCGAGTGGTCTATCGATTTCAGGATCATTGGGTGTAAGAGATAATAATGAAGCATCATGGACGCAGGTATTAGATATACTTGAATTTATGAGTGATACGACAACAATTCCCATTCTATTAGATGGGGATACGGGATATGGAAATTTTAATAATGCTCGGAGGTTAGTTAGAAAACTAGAACAATTGGATATTGCCGGAGTCTGTATCGAGGATAAAATTTTTCCGAAAACCAACTCATTTATTAATGGAGAAAAACAGCATCTCGCATCGATTGAAGAATTTTGCGGGAAAATAAAAGCAATGAAAGATACCCAAGAGGATGAGGACTTTATGGTTGTAGCTAGAATCGAGGCTTTTATTGCAGGCTTGGGATTAGATGAAGCCCTTAAACGTGCGGAAGCCTACAGGAAGGCGGGTGCCGATGCAATTCTTGTGCATAGTAAAAAATCGGATTTTAGAGAAATTGACGCATTTATGAAGGAATGGAGTGGAAGGCATCCAGTGGTTATTGTGCCTACAAAATATTATACAACCCCAACTAATGAATTCAGAAAAGTAGGAATAAGTACGGCAATCTGGGCTAACCATAACTTAAGAGCGTCGATCACTGCTATGCAGAACATCTCAAAACAAATTCTAAAAGATGAAAGTCTCATTCAAGTAGAGAAATCGATCGTAAGTGTACAAGAGATTTTTAGACTCCAAGATGTCGAAGAGCTTCAAAAAGCAGAGGAGAAATATTTGCCATCAACTAATAACCAATCACAACCCGAAACGGAGTGATGATATGTTAAATACAAAAGAATTTGGAAATGAGCTTAAAAGACTTGGGTTTGACTTTTACAGTGGGGTCCCTTGTTCATTTTTAAAGAATCTTATTAATTATTCCATAAATGAGTGTGAATATATTGCTGCAGCCAACGAAGGTGATGCTGTAGCCATTGCTTCAGGAGCATACCTTGGGGGAAGAAAATCAGTTGTTTTAATGCAAAACTCTGGTCTAACCAATTGTATTTCTCCATTGACTTCTTTAAACTACCCCTTTCAGATACCTATACTTGGGTTTGTTAGTCTACGTGGAGAACCCGGGTTGAATGATGAACCCCAGCATGAATTAATGGGACAAATTACGACACAACTATTAGATCTCATGCAAATAAAATGGCAATTCTTATCTCCGGATGATAGTGAGGCAAAGAAACAGCTTGAAGAAGCTAACAAGTGGATTGAAGTAAATCAATCATTCTTTTTTGTAGTGAGAAAAGAAACATTTAAAAGTGAGAAATTGAAGATAGAGCAACGTCTTAATCATAAAAATATGATAAAAAGTGAAAAAACGGACGTAGATGAACTGCCAAGTCGTTTTGACACTTTAAAAGTGATAAATGGACTCAAAAATATGAAAACAGTATTAATGGCGACAACTGGTAAAACAGGAAGGGAACTATATGAGGTCGAAGATTCTGATCATAATCTATATATGGTTGGCTCCATGGGCTGTGTTGGTTCTTTAGGATTAGGATTAGCCCACACGCGAAAAGATATAGATGTAGTTGTTATTGATGGAGATGGTGCCCTCCTTATGCGAATGGGGAGCTTATCTACAAATGGCTACTATCAATCTGAAAATATGCTTCACATTCTTCTAGATAATCAAGTTCACGATTCAACTGGAGGGCAAAATACCGTTTCTCACAATGTTAATATTGTCGAAATTGCAGCGTCTTGCGGTTATGAAAAGTCATACTATATCCATAATTTACATGAACTTGAATTGTGTATACAGGAATGGCAAATGACAAAAGGGCTGACTTTTATTTATTTGAAAATCTCAAAGGGATCTAAACAAAATCTAGGACGCCCAAAAGTAACGCCAAGTGAAATTAAAACTCGTCTACAGAGATTTATTAAATAATTGTTCTGAACATATTAGCAGGTTGATCTTGCCTATAAAGAAGCCAGGACTAAAACTTAGTTGGAGGGAGAATTCGAACCGCGTATAAAAGTGAAATATAATGAAAGGGAGGAGTACCGTGAAGAAAATTACTAGAAATATCTTACTGAATCCCGGACCTGCTACTACAACAGATACGGTTAAATACGCACAAGTGGTACCTGATATTTGCCCTCGTGAAGATGACTTCAGCCAATTATTGCAATTTGTTACTTCAGAAATTACTAGTTTAGTTTCAGAAGAGAATCAATATACAACCGTTTTATTCGGTGGTTCAGGTACTGCTGCTGTGGAGTCAATCTTGAGTTCAGTTATGACTGATGGGGTTTTAGTAATCATAAATAATGGAGCCTATGGAAAAAGAATGTGTGAAATTGCAGAAGCTTATCAGCTGGATTGGATTGAGTTTTTAAGTCCACCCAATCAACCTATTAATTTAGATCAGTTACAGTCATTCATTCAAAGCATCCCAAGAAAAGTTTCTTTTCTAGCTGTCGTGCATAATGAAACTACAACGGGATTATTAAACGATATAGAATCGATTGGCTCCATTTGTGAAGAAAATGAGATTAATATGATGGTAGATGCAATGAGTTCGTTTGCAGCTATTCCTATTGATATGAGTAAAATGAAAATAAGTTATTTGGCGGCTAGTTCCAATAAAAACCTTCAGGGCATGGCAGGAGTCTCTTTTGTTATAGCAAAAAAAAGCGAACTAGAAAAAGGAAAAACAAAAAAGCCGACAAATTATTACTTGAATCTTTACGCTCAATATTACCATTTCATCGAGACAGGACAGATGCGTTTTACTCCACCTGTGCAAACTATTTATGCGCTAAAACAGGCGATTGTAGAATTAAAAGCAGAGGGAGTGAAAGAAAGATATGAACGATATTCTAAATGTTGGGAAACCTTAATAGAAGGTCTTTCTAGACTTGGTTTAAGATATCTCGTCCCAGTGGAGCACCATTCAAAAATTATTACAGCAATAGTAGAGCCCGAAAGTGAAAATTATAATTTTAAAGAAATGCATGATTTTTTATATGCTAACGGAATAACGATATATCCTGGAAAACTTAATCAATTAAATTCTTTTAGGGTAGCCAACATTGGTGATCTTAGCAAAGATGATATCGAGCTCTTTTTAACTTTATTAGAAAAATATCTTCAAAGTTAAATTATTCACGGAGCTGTAGAATACCGACAACAGTCATTTAGAAGTTATAAATCTACACATCTTAAACAAAGTATAATTCATATAAAAAATGTCTGCTTATGGGGTAAAGTAAATATTTTTTTTGTGGAAGTTTTGGACATATCGATGTTCTTCTATTTATTAGAGGATGTTTTTATTAGATTAGGCATGGATGGTTGAATGTGAGCTGAAAGTTTGTAGGTTTTCTGAACGTATTCCCCGATTACTTTCATTACACATCTTTATTGAAGTAATGGAGGCGTTTCTACAACAAGTGGAGACGCTTTTTTACTCCTAGGGAAAAAAGCCTTTTTGCAAATGTTTTCTGCGCGAAAGCGAAGCGTCATCGGCAATTATGCGAGGCATAAATGATACGTCCTACAAGTAATTCCGACTATTGAAGATTAGGATGATTCCAACAATACACATTATCCAAGAAAGGGGTGCCCTCGTATTATTAGCTATTTTCACCCGAAGTTTCTTAAGAGGTTTTTCATCCTCCGAGAAACAGGAGGTAAAAGAGAAACAGCAAGAGGGAAGGCATCACCATGATAAAATTGTATCCAGCTAAAATAGAAGACCATTCCATCCATGATAGATTAGAAGTAGTCATTATTCCAATTGCTGCAAAATAAGGGGGATGCCATACCTACTTCAATTAATGAAGTAGTGAACCCCAGAGCCACAATGAAAAGCATGCTTTTTGATTTTGGAGAAGGCAAGTCTGAATTTTTCTCTGTTGGAACATAAAAACTTGTGATGAACAAAATTGCTCGAATAATAAAGATTATCCAGATTACAACTCGATTTTGAAATACGATTTCATTATTTGTATATAAACAATGACCACCTTCTGTTTTGGATGCTGGTTTTAATAATCCGATGTTATCGGAGTGACGTAGTGTTCTGTTAACGATAAGGTATTGTACATAAAGATAGGTTGATCAGTTGATACACATTAACAAAGTGGGAGAGCTGACAGGTGTTACAACTGTTTTTACATTCCACTTTTATTCTTCTTTACTAAAAAAAGTTTTAAGTAAGAACCCTACTCCCAAGCCAATTAGTACACCAGGAAACGCATGATCTATAGCCAGTCCAATCCCAGCACCTATAATGACACATCCATAAATAATTATATCTCCCTGTTTCATCTAATCCTCCTTATTTTTCTAATTTATTTAGATATTGCAAAAAAGTAGTTACTTAACAGTATACGAAATGACGTAACGTAAGCTTCAAGGTTTTTTTAGAGTTTTATTAATTAATTTATAGAAACCTTGAAACCGACAAGGGGTCACCTTTTATAATGAAATCCAAAGAAAGGAGGGTAACGTCGTTGGCAAGGATCTGCAAACGCACGATCTCTAAATTAATAGAAGCAGTGTAACGTAATTGACTTGCATAGTGAGGTTCACGTTACTACAACAAGTGGAAATGTGGACATTGCATTGAATAAGGATGAATCTGATGCCACGCTCCTTCCAACAGCGGGCTTTGTAGTAAATGATAAACAACAATGCAAAGGAACGTCCGGGAGCGGAGATTATGAAGTGTAGCTGGAAACCTTTTTAAGAAATATAGTATTGAAATAAATACAGATACCACTTAAAAGTTAATGCATCGTTAAATAATTACTTTTTATGTGGGAATTCTACATATTGATCGGAGCGTCACTATGAAGATATCACCGTAAGTGTTGCGACTATGGTGATTAAAGTTGATAGCGTGATGTGTCATATTAACTATCTATTAACTTTTAACAATCTGAATATAGTACTAAGCCACTATGTTTGGACGGGGTGTTTTTGTGGTATAATTTCCTAAAAAAGGAGTGTTGTTTTTGGGAATTCGAAATTATTTTAAAGTAATAAAAGTACTAGTATGTTTATCTGTTAGTTTATGCATCATAAATTATCCGTTTATTTCCTTTGCTGAAACACTTGATACTAATGTTAGTGAAAAAAGCAAATCTAATGACATCGATACTGGTATCGCAAACTTGAACTACGATAATAGAGAAGTTTTAGCAGTGAATGGTGACAAGGTTGATAGTTTTGTCCCAAAAGAGGGTATTAACTCAAAAGATAAATTTATAGTGGTTGAACGTAATAAAAAGTCACTTACAACTTCACCAGTAGATATTTCAATTATCGACTCTATGGCGAATCGTACATATCCAGGAGCATTACAACTTGCCAACAAAGCTTTTGTAGACAATCAACCTAGTTTATTGGTTGCCAAAAGAAAACCGCTAAATATTAGCATAGATTTACCTGGCATGAAAAGGGAAAATACAATGACTGTGGACAATCCAACATATGGTAATGTATCTGGAGCAGTAGATGATTTAGTATCAACGTGGAGTGAAAAATATTCAACAACCCATACTTTACCTGCAAGACTACAATATTCAGAATCTATGGTTTATAGCAAATCTCAAATTGCAAGCGCTCTGAATGTTAACGCCCAAGTTCTTGATAATTCACTAGGAATTGACTTTAATGCAATTGCGAGTGGAGAGAAAAAAGTGATGGTTGCGGCATATAAACAAATATTTTATACGGTAAGTGCAGAACTACCTAATAATCCATCAGATCTTTTTGATGATAGCGTTCCTTTTGAAGAGTTAACGCGTAAAGGGGTAAGTAATGATGCCCCTCCCGTTATGGTATCAAATGTAGCTTATGGCAGAACAATTTATGTGAAATTAGAAACAAACTCTAAGAGTAAGGATGTACAAGCTGCTTTTAAAGCCTTACTGAAGGATGTCAATACGAATGTAGAAACTAGTGGGCAGTATAAAGATATTTTTGAAGAAAGTTCCTTTACTGCTGTAGTATTAGGTGGAGATTCACAAAAGCATAATCAGGTTGTCTCAAAAGACTTTAATGATATTAGAAAAATAATTCAAGATAATGCAGAATTTAGTCTTAAAAATCCAGCATACCCAATATCATATACAAGTGTTTTCTTAAAGGATAATTCAATTGCTGCTGTTCATAACAATACAGATTATATTGAGACGACAGCTACAGAATATTCTAAAGGCAAAATCATCCTTGATCATTATGGTGCATATGTTGCTCAATTTGAAGTAGCCTGGGATGAAGTTTCATTTGATGAAAATGGACAAGAAGTACTATCCCATAAAACTTGGGATGGAAACTGGAAAGACAAGACAGCACATTTTTCTACAGTAATACCCCTTCCGCCTAATTCAAAAAATATAAGAATTTATGCAAGAGAATGTACAGGTCTTGCATGGGATTGGTGGAGAACAGTTATTGATGAATACAATGTTCCACTATCTAATGAAATAAAAGTTTCAATTGGAGGAACTACATTATACCCAACAGGTAATATTAATTAGGTATAAACTTCCGCTCTGGAAAAACAAACGGCTGAGGCTCTTGTTACACAAGAACTTCCGCCGTTTTTATTTTCTCAAACAACTAGCATGATTTATGAACACCAAAAACCCCACCAAGTGCATCCACCATAATGGTAATCCCCTTTTTCTATGAACTGAATATGAGTTTAATACTCGATTTATTATCAAAAGATTTACGCATGAGTTATTTAACCTTAAATGTTCAATAACGCTTGTTTAAATTTACTTGAAACGAAAGCTTACAAAATTATAAGTTTTATGTCACCAAAATTAATTGTTAAAACTAAAATTATGTTTTAGAATTGCTATTGTTGAAAAAAAAGCTAAAAAGGTCGTTCGTCCTAAAAGTGACTCGTAACTAAAATAAACAATTCAATAAATACTGAGGTATTCCTATGGTTTAAAATATCCCGTAAATGTTAGTTGAAAAAATAACATATACGGGGGTTTTTATGAAAAGGGTTTACAATAATAGAAAGAAGCGTGTTACTATTTAACAGCTTGACAGAAGTCTATATGGGGAGTAGTATACAATAGCTGTGAAAAAAGCTATTGTGAAGTAACATTTTTTCAAATGCAATACTTATATTCTAAGTTTATATATAACTAGATTTAAGTTTAAGTAAGTAAAAGGTAGGTGCAAAAATGAAGAATTTATTAAGTAAAAAAAATGACCTATTAAATAAATTTTTAGGGATATATTTATTAGCTGTTTTAATGTTATGGATTAAAACATACATCGCTCAAACAGCACAATTTAAACTAGGAGTAGAAGGATTCCTTCAACAATTCCTTTTACTAATAAATCCACTAGGCTCAGCAATGCTATTTCTAGGATTTTCGTTTTTATTTAGAGGAAAAAGAAAATATACATCACTAGTTGTAGTTTACACGCTGATGTCTATTGTTTTATATGCCAATATCGTTTATTACCGATTTTTTAGTGATTTCATAACATTACCTACAGTTACCCAAACGCAGAACTTCGGAGATTTAGGTGGTAGTGTTCTTTCTTTATTAAAGCCTTATGATATCTTGTTCTTTGTGGATGTATTTGTAATGTTTTACCTGCGATTCTCAAAAAAAATACAAAAAGAAACCGATCGTTTAGGAAATAAAAAAGCAATGGCAGTCATTGCATTAGCATTAGGAATATCAATTCTCAATTTAGGACTAGCTGAAACTGACCGTCCGCAATTATTATCTCGTGGTTTTGATAGAAACTATATTGTGAAATATCTCGGAATGTATAACTATACGATTTATGATTCAGTAGAAACAATGAAAGCATCTTCACAAAGAGCTTTGGCGGATAGTAGTGATATTACAGAAGTAATGAACTATACAAAAGCTAACTACGCTAAACCTAATGCACAATATTTTGGTAAAGCAAAAGGAATGAATGTTATCTATTTACATTTAGAATCATTCCAGAACTTCCTTATCAACTATAAATTAAACGGTGAAGAAGTTACACCATTTTTAAATTCATTAACAAAAGATAAGAATACAATGTATTTTGATAATTTCTTCCATCAAACTGGTCAAGGTAAAACTTCCGATGCAGAATTTATGCTGGAAAATTCTTTATTTGGGTTACCACAAGGGTCTGCATATATTACAAAAGCACAAAATACGTATCAAGCAGCTCCTAGTATTTTAAAAGATTATGGTTATACATCTGCTGTATTCCATGGTAATAACGGAAGCTTCTGGAATCGAAATGAGATTTATAAATCATTTGGATTTGAACATTTCTTTGATGCTAGTTATTTTGACACAAATGCTTCAGAAAACATGGCTGAATATGGTTTGTTAGATAAACCATTCTTTAATCAATCTGAAAGTCTTTTAACTTCGTTACCACAACCTTTTTATACGAAATTAATTACGGTAGGGAACCACTATCCGTATAAAATGAATCAAGACTTAGTAACAATTGATAAAGCTAATACTGGAGATGCAAGTGTAGATAATTATTTCCAAACAGCACGTTATGCAGATGAAGCAATCGAACAAGTCTTCAATCAATTAAAAGAATCAGGCTTATATGATAATTCGATGATTATTCTTTATGGTGACCATTACGGTATTTCAGATAATCATAATGACGCGATGGAACAAATCATTGGAAAAGAAATTACACCATATGAAAGTGCTAATTTACAACGCGTACCATTATTTATACATGTTCCAGGAATGCAAGGAGGAACTAACCATACTTACGGTGGTCAAACAGACCTTCTTCCAACGGTATTACATTTACTGGGAATTGATACGCAAAAATTTGTGCAATTTGGTTCCGACTTATTATCAAAAGAGCATGATGAAATTGTACCATTTAGAAATGGCGGTTTTGTCAGCCCTTCGATTTATTCAGTTAATGAAAAATATTATGATAATAAAACAGGTTTACTGCTAGATGATAGTCAATTAGAGGATGCGAAAACTATCAAAGATAAAGCAGATCGTAAATTGGAATTATCTGATAGAGTCGTAAATGGTGACTTATTGAGATTCTATACGCCAACAGATTATACGCCAGTCGATCGTTCTAAGTATAATTACTCTAAAGATGCGAATGAAGAATCTAATTAATTGAATTGTAGAATATACTTTTACAATATACTAGATGATTTATGAAGGATCATGTTTACAATCTAATAGTTTTTATGATTATTTTAAAAACGATAAGGAAACCCTATTATTTCGTATAACCGCAATAATAGGGTTTGGGGTCTCTACCAGGAACCGAAATTCCTAATTACGAAGAAAGTACAAAACTTTCTTTGTAATCAGGAATTTTTTTGTATTTTAATCTAAGCATTTATTTCAGGAAGTTAAAAATGAACTTTTTAGAGGGACGCTGAAAGCAGTTACGAAATAAAGGGAAATATAATACTGTCTTTCATGAGGACGATGTCTGTAGAAAGTACATTTGTGGTGGTTGAAAAAGTTCCTTAGAAAAGGTATGGTGGCAATTGACCTATGTGCATCCGAAGAAGAAGGCTTTTGTGAAAAATTCGTAGATCCAATTGCATTAGTCAAAAAATATGGCTACAGGGTCACTATTATAATTTGTCGTTAGGCTTTTACCTTTGTGATTAAAATTAAATAATTCTAATCACAAGAGGGGATTAAGAGGTTAAAGGAAAAATGAGATAAGGCAAAGGGATCTATTAGCCATCATATATGACCTAGGTGATAGCCCTGTCCGTAACTAAGCAGTTATTTCTTTCTTTGTTTAGGAAAAATTATGTATTTTATATTAGTATTGACAAATTAATGTATACATACTATCATTTAATATATTGATAATGATTATCATTATCAATATATATTATCTCGAACACGCAGAATAAAAAGGGGTATTTTTTAATATCCCTTTTTATTTATAAAGTGTTGATAATGATTATCAATTAAAAAGGGGGTTCTACTATCAAAAAGTTATTTTTAGTTTCAATGCTAGTAGCATTATTAACAATTTTAGTTACACCAAATTTATATGCATCTGCTGCACTTGCAGATGGGAAGTACACAATCAATTATCAAGTGAATAAACCAAATTCTTCATCTGCTTCAATGGCAAATGATTATTTTTTGAAGCCCGGGACAATTATCGTTAAAAATGGCACTTCGGTAATACAGCTGAAGATGAAAAATAGTTCGTGGATGACGAAATTTGAATCTAGTACAGGTGGTAATAAAGTTATTAGCGAAAATAAGGCTGAGGATACACGTATTGTCCAATTTGCACTTCCTTCTTATAAATCACCGACTGCTGTTACTATGAAGGTGGATATTGATGACTTAAATTATCATCATGAATACACTGTAGATTTTGTATGGGATGCGGCGTCATTGAAAAATGAAAATGGTAGTGCAGTGGTAGCCACAACAGTACAAAGTAATAATAACACGGCTATAAAAACTGGTGAAACAAGTTCTTCAACGGTTAAAGAAAAAGTAACAAATCCTTCGTCAGTTAATGAAAAAGTAGCAAATCCTCAAACAAATGATAATTTTCCACTCGGTATGCTTTTATTGTTCGGTGTTAGTGGATTTATATTCCTAATTTCAAAAAACGCATGAAGGAAGAAGAAATCATTTAAAATATTTTGAAAGCACCCTCATCCACTACACCTAGGTAGAGGCAGGGTGTTTTTTTTAAGGGGTGGATGGACATAAAGAAGATAAAAGATATGAAAGTATATAATAGAATGCTACATATTATAGGGCTATGTAGTATTGTTATCATTCTTTCGGCATGCAGTAATTCAATTAGAGAAGATGAAAATAATGTAGAAGAAAAAAATAATGAAAGCCATACAGCCATACAAGATAAAAATCGAATTATTCCAACGACAGTTGCAGCTACTCAAATTATAGATGCGCTGAATTTAGATGCTATTGCTATTCCTACGACTTCATATGATTTGCCAAAACGATTTGAGGGTTTACCCGAAATCGGTAATCCTATGTCACCAGATATGGAAATAGTAAAATCCTTGAATCCAACAGAAGTTTTTTCAGTGACAACATTGGAGGCAGATTTAAAAAGGATATTCCAGGAAGTAGGTATCCATGCATCGTTTATCAATTTGCAGAGTATTGATAATATGAAAGCTTCCATTGTAGAAATTGGTAAAAAATATGATCGCACCGCTGAGGCTACTAAGCTAGTGTCGGAGCTTGAAGGAAAAATTACAGCCGTTCGAATAAAAGCGGAATTAAATGAATCACCTAAAGTTTTAATTTTACTAGGTATTCCAGGTAGCTATTTGGTAGCAACAGAAAATTCGTATATTGGGGACTTAGTGAGAATGGCTGGAGGTCAAAACGTCATGAACGGGCAAGAGCCTGAGTATTTACCGTCTAATACCGAATTTTTACAACAAAGCAATCCAGATATTATTATTCGACTGTCACATGGGATGCCTGAACAAGTTGTGGAAATGTTTAATGAGGAATTTGTTACGAATGATATTTGGAAGCATTTTGACGCAGTGAAAAATAGACGTGTGTATGATTTAAAGGAGCCGCTATTTGGAACAACAGCAACGCTTGCAGTACCTCAAGCACTAGAAGAACTTATTAACATTATGTATCCATAATGAGAAATGTAGAGGACCCAGATGAATAAAAAAGTAAGTAGTTTTATAGTTGTAAGTATATTACTTTTAGTAATTATTATATATTCTGCAATTACAGGCTCGGTTAAAATGGATATGACGGAATTTATGAGAGCTTTTTTTGGTGAAGAAAATCAAAATTACACCGTTATTAAAGATTTACGTTTCCCACGGATTATAGTCGCTTTATTTGCAGGGGCAGCTTTATCAGTTGCCGGCGTATTATTGCAGGCAGTAATGCGTAATCCATTAGCCGATGCAGGTGTAATTGGAATTTCAGCAGGGGCATCATTTGTACAATTACTTGTCATTACATTATTCCCAATGATGTTTTTCTATACGCCACTATTGGCTTTTTTTGGAGGAGCATTTGCTTGTTTTTTAGTATTTATGTTGTCATGGAAGTCAGGCTTAAATCCTTTGAAAATTATTTTAGTAGGTATTGCTATTAATGCGATGTTTACTGGTCTAACAGAAGCATTTGTTACGATATGTAGCTATATGAATGTTATGGTTGGTGGTGTAGGGGGCTCTAATTTGTCAATGCGTACTTGGAGTGATGTTAGTTTAATATCATTTTATGGTGTGATTGGTTTACTAGCTTCCCTACTACTAGCTTCTTGGTGCAATTTATTGACTTTGCAAGACAAAACGGCAAAGAGTTTAGGCTTTAATGTAACACGTGCACGACTGATTATTGCAGCAATAGCGGTATTACTTGCGGCTATTTCAACTGCTACAGCAGGAGTTATTGCATTTGTCGGGTTATTAATTCCGCATATTTCAAGAAGGTTAGTAGGTTCAGACCATAAATGGTTGATTCCATTTTCAGCATTAGCTGGCGCCTTGCTGATTTTGACTGCGGATACGTTAGGTAGAATATTAGTTTCGCCTTTAGAAATTCCAGCATCAACAATAATGGCTATAATTGGTGGACCGTTCTTAATTTTCTTAATTCGAAAAGATAAGTAAAGAGAGGTGAGTGCTTTGAACGTTTCTCAAATAAAACTATCTTATGATCAGCAGCAAAATCATTTAGATGGGGTTACGACAAGTATTGAAAAGGGGAAAATCACGACGATTATTGGTCCAAATGGTTGTGGTAAATCCACATTATTAAGTGTCATTTCACGTAATAATACGCCACAACAGGGGTCAGTAACGTTAGAACAGAAAGATATAATGGCATACAAGGCAAAGGAATTTGCGAAAAAACTAGCAATTGTTTATCAACAAAATTCAGTGCCGCAAGATATCACGATTGAAAAACTAGTTGCTTATGGACGGGTACCACATCAACAATTGATGAAAAAAAATGTTGAAGAAGATGAGGTGGCAGTAAATTGGGCACTTACAGCTACAAATTTAATACAGAAACGCACGTGTAAATTGGATGCATTATCGGGTGGCGAACGTCAGCGTGTTTGGATTGCCATGGCACTTGCTCAAAAATCGTCCATTCTTTGTTTAGATGAGCCAACAACATATTTAGATATTTTTTATCAAATCGAATTATTGGAGTTAGTGAAGAAATTAAACAAAGAAAATGCTTTAACAATTGTTATGGTGTTGCACGATATTAATCAAGCAATTAAATATAGTGATCATATCATTTTGATGAAAGACGGTAAAATAATATGTGAGGGGGCACCTACAGAAACAGTAACAAAGGAACGTATGAAAGAAGTATATGGAGTGGAAGTCACTATTCAAACGCATGAAAGTGTTGGTACGTATATGATTCCTGTAAGGGTTTAGGGAATTTGAGGCATATTTGAAAATTTCTTTAGCTTTAATCAAGTTAAATTATTAGTAGATAATTGACACAAAAAAACATCGCGTTACAAATTTTAACTTTCTTGACAATAATAGTGGGTGGGTTATAATAAGTGAGAATGAGAATCATAATCAATTAAAGAGAGTTGTATACTTTATAACATCCAAGTAATGAATAGATGTTTTTCTTTAATTGAGAATGATAATCATTTGAGCTTAGGGGTAGTAATAGTAAAATCTTTTAATACATAAAGGAGGTAGAAACGCACAGGAAAGGTTGAAATTATGAAAAATTCAGGAGGTCAAAGTAGTGAAGAAACTTTTACAATATGTAGCAATGGTAATGCTAATTTTAGGTACAATATTACCGAGCTTTGGAATGGAAGTAAAGGCGGAGAAAAATACCGAAGCTAACTGCACAATTGACTATTCATCAAATATCAAAATTCTCAATGAACAACAAACAGCAGATTCAATGATGAATAGCTATGTTGATAAGAAAGCTACTGTTAAACAAAAAGATGGTCAATATACGGTAGACATTACGGTGCCAAAAGAATATAAAACGTGGTACCAGGATTTTAAAGTTGAATCAGGTGGCGAATTAAAAGCAGCTATTGGAAAAATAACAGACATGAATGACAACGATATTTACACATTCGTAGTCGACCAATATGAGGAAACAATAAAAGCATGGGTTGATGTTTACATTCCAGCGCTATCTTACGACCATGATTATATTGTGTATCTAGCTATTTCAAATGTTGCGGAGATTGACCGGGTTTGTGAAGAAGCACCAGATCAACCAGAACAGCCAAAACAACCAGATCAACCAGATCAACCAGATCAACCAGGGCGAAATACAGATGAAGTTATCACAGAAAATGTTCCTTTCACATTTTTAACAGATAATAAGTCATATGATTCGTATTTTAAAAGCTATATTAACTATGCTGATTTAGCCACTGTTGGTGAAGAAAAATATGCATATATTAAACTAACAGGTCACACATATGCATTTACTACACTAAAAGTAGGCAATGAAAACGGAGAAGACGTAAAAATCGTAAGCTCTGAAGGCGAAGGAAAATCATTAGTACGCGTCATAAAAGTAAAGTTAGACGCTAATTTAAAGGCTACAGTAATTATGTCAGGTGAAAATTATCCAGCAACGCCGTTTACATTTGATTTTACACCGATAAAAGAAACAGTTGTATATTTACCTGAACATTTTAACAAGAACAATCAAATAATTGAGTTTGGACTGACTCCAGTCAACTCTGGTGCACCTGTTCATACAATAATCGGATTACTTTTAGGACAAGCATATGCAACAAAAACAGCAGATAATAAGATTGCTGTAACAATGAATTTAGTTGTAAATGATACGATGAAGGGCCTTTCTGTACAACAAGGAAATAAAACAGTTGCAGAATGGACAGCAGGCAGCACGAAAAGTGAAGGTACAGCTAAAAATGTAATTAAATTTACAGTAGACTCATTAGAAAATTTAGCTTTTACGTTAACAACTGAGCGAAATGGTACTGCTTCAACAATGAGTGCGACAGTTGAAAAAGTACTATTAACTGGCGAAATTGCTAAGCAAGAGGAGAGTAGTTCAGAAGGAAATACCAACGGCAGTGAATCTGGTTCTGGGGAGAACAATAATAATTCAAATACCGATGGCAATAACAATTCTAACACTGGAAACACTGAACAATCAACTAATGGGCTGTATACAGTGAACTTTACGTTCTTAAATGAATCCGGTACTGGTAGTTCTATTATGAACACATATGTAGATAGTCAGGCATATGTAGTGAAAAATGGTTCTTCATATCAAGTTCAATTAACACTAAAAAATAGTTCATGGATTACTGGATTTACAGTAAATGGGTCAACTCCAAGTACGATTAGCGACACAAATGATGTACGAGTAGTTCAATTTACAGTATCGAGTTTATCTAAGCTTCAAAATGCGTGGGTAAAAGTAGATATAGCGGATATTAACTATCATCATAATTATAATATTCTATTAAAATTTGATGAAGCCTCACTTTCAAAGATAAATAATAGTACAACATTCCCGAGTACAGGTGGTTCAACTAATAGCAATTCAACTAATAGCAATTCAACTAATAACAATTCAACTAATAACGGAACAAAAATAGAAGGAACTACAGGGAACTTAAATCAAGAGGGAGTAGCTAGATTTGAATTTGCAAAGAATGCAAAAGAAATAGCTGTATTCCTACAAAAAGCAAAAACAGTATTTGAAGATAACAAATATAAAGTTACGCTTTCATTAAATATTGAAAATAACTTACAGAAATTTATTGTGAAACAAAATAGTAAAGAAATTGCAAACTGGTCTAATAAAGTAGCTTCATTAGTACCTGTTGCAAATGCAAAAACAGCAACACTTTCATTTGAAGCTGATACACTAGATAACCTTGCTTTCGAAGCAGTAACGACTGATAAGACAATTTCCACAAATGTCACAGCAATTACGGCAAATGAAAAGATTACTCGTCAGCCAATTAAGTATAAAATGCAGGCTGATCCAAATGGTAAAATGGCTGAATTTATTTCGAACTACTTAGCGCCATATTTCACGAAATCAGAATTAGTTACGATTGACGGTAAACGTTACATCGAAATGACACTAATTGGTAAAGCTTATGGCTTTGCGACTCTTGCTTATATTGATGGAAATGGTAAGCAACAAAATATTGAAGTTATAAGTTCTACAGGTGAAAAAATGGATCAAGTACGAGTTGTTCGTTTGCCATTAGTTCAAGATAGCAATGGCGTAACTAAAATATTCGTAGATTCAGGAGATTTAGGTTATGGGGCGTACACATTATTCTTTACGTTTGATGTACCAGTTTTAGAGGGAGAAACAAATAATAACTCTAATAATTCTAATAATAAACTCGAAAATCCTTTTACAGATATCGAAAATATATTCAGTAAGGACGAAATTTTAGCTTTATTCGCGGCTGGGATTACAACAGGTACAACACCAACGACATTTAGTCCAAATAAAAATATAACTCGTGCACAATTTGCAGTGATGATGGCTCGAGCTCTAAATATTCAATCAGCTAAAGAAACTACATTTACGGATGTTAAAGGTAATTGGTATGAAAAAGAAGTACAAGCACTTGCAGAGGCCGGTATTGTGACAGGTATAAATTCAAAAACATTTAACCCAACGGCAAATATAACACGTCAGCAAGCAGCAGCAATGATATTACGTATGCTTGAATACAAAGGCTATAAAGCAACAGTTGATAAAAATACTTTATCATACAAAGATGCTAGTAAAGTATTTGACTACGCAAAGCATGCAGTATCAGAATTACAAGTAAAAGATATCATGACGGGGTCTAATGGCTATTTTAACCCAGAAAATAATTTAACACGGGCAGAAATGGCGAAAATTTTAAAACGATCACTACAATTAGTAAATTTAATGGATTAATAATTTAAGTAAAGCACTATTACTATCCCATAAGCTCTGTCTTTATTATTTACTTCATAGTAAAGATCGGATAAGGTGACTATGCTTTCTTGTGCTCCTGTGAAGTATTCAGCTCAAGTTATTCCCACAGGAGTCTTGCACCGGGTGCCTTATCCAATAAAAAAATGCAATTCAAGCTGACATCGAATTGCATTTTTTATACGTATTAATGTTTTTCGGCAATTGTTTTATGTAACGAAAGCGTAGCGACAGTTCAGAAATCACCGATTTGGAAAAAAACTAAAAAAGCACACTTATATTCAAGAGTGTACTTTTCTAGGCATAAGGAAATGCATATGAAAAATTAAATTTTTTATTTGCACCAGTAAAGAGGAAGTGTTCTAAACATAAAATTTGACTAATAAGATCTCGCAAAAATAGAAAAACGCCTTTTTAAAATCTTAAATAGTCCGTAAAGCGTTCTTAGACGAATTGCCGTAAACTCGATGAAAATAACATCTAAGAACGTATAGGAATTTTTACTGTTAATCCCAAAGAGTGATTTAGGGATTGGAGCACTTTCACCTTTTAAGAGATCCATATACTTAAATTACTTTACTAAAGTAGCAGCAATTTCAGAAATAACAACTCGGTTACCTATTATTGGAGACGGTGCGCTGTTTTCTTTGTTATTAATCTCTTCACGGCGGTGTACATTTTTAAAGTCTTCAGATTCGCGCCAAGCTTTAAATTGCTCGACTGTATCCCAAAACATCATAACGTTCATTTCATCATGATCTTCTGGTTCTGAGCAAACGTTCACTTCAACTTTATTAAATCCTTCCCAGTGCAATAAATATTTACCGGATATAAATAGTGGTGCCATTTTATGAGCGAAGCCTTTTTTTACTAAAATACGGTTAGTAACTGTAATCATTTATATTGACCCCTTTTTTAATAAGTGTAATTGATAGTGATTATCATTATCGATTAAAACATACATTAATTGTATAATGCAATAAAAAAATATTAAAAAAAACCAAAAAAACGTTTGTTGACAATCATTATTATTTAAAATAGAATCAAAACAATCGTGTGAGAATGATTCTCAATTTGGGTTTTTAATAAAAAGAAAAGGTTGGTAGTAACATGAAAAATTTTAAATTTTTATTAATAGGTGCGTTGGCATTATCATTAGCAGCATGTGGTGAGGAAAGCAAAACAGCGGATGTTAATGCTTCAGTAGACCAAGTAGATATGGAACAACAAACACTTGAAACAGTGGGAGCTTTAACATTTATAGATGACCTTGGGAATAAGCATGAGTTTGAAGCAACGCCGGGTTCAGTTGCAACGTTAAATCCAGGAATGATGGATATTTTACTCGAGTTAGGTGCAAACGTTACTGGTCGACCAACGATTACATCCGATAGGGGGGCAGAAGTAGAAGCTATTCAAGAGATAGGTAACCCGCATGAACCATCATTTGAGCAAATAGCTGCATTGAATGCGGAAATACTTATTGTGCCACCAAGCTTCAAGCAGTTCGCTACAACGGTAGAAGCGACAGGTACGAAAATTGTCTACTCAAACATGAATTCAGTAGATGATATTAAAAAAACGATTAAAAAGTATGGAGCGTTATTTAATAACACAGCAACAGCAGAAAAGTTAGTTGCGCAAATTGATGAGAAAATTGCAGAAGGCACTACAGGTTCAACGTTAGACGCTCTTATCGTTTATGGAGCACCAGGTACATATTTAGCTGCGCTTGATAATTCGTTATACGGAGATATTTTAAATAAAGCAGGTGGTAAAAATATCGCAGCTGATCTACCAGCGATAGATAAATATCCAACTTACGCAAATTTAAGTGTAGAGAAAATTGTTGAGCGTAACCCAAAAGTAATCATGCTGATTACGCACGCGAAACCAGCGGCAGTAAAAGAAGGTTTTGAAAAACAATTGAAAGAAAATGCAGCGTGGAAAAATTTAGATGCAGTAAAAAATGATCAAATCATCATTTTACCAGCAGAATTGTTTGACAATCCTGGTACGCAAGTCGTAGAAGCGATTGACTATATGCGTGGAGTTTTGAAGACAGCTGAAGAAGCAGTTAAATAATTTTTTATCTTCATTCACCAAATGAATGCGATTTTGATTACTTTTTCAGTGAGTGCCCAAACACCTACTGAATGAAGATAAAGCCTCCGGCGGATGTCACGGATTTACAAAGGAATGAATTGTGCGGGCACAATTCAAAATCCGGACGCATTGTTTATCTGTAGCGCAAGCAAAGCGACAGCTACAATTACGCCAAGGCGAAATTGATTGTGAGGAAATAACGATGATAACAGAAGAGGAAAAATATGCCCACCCTCTTGCTAAAAAACGAAGAATGGCGCTTATTGTGTTACCGATACTTTTAGTCATAGTGAGTGTCGCTAGCCTTATGATAGGGCAAGTTTCATTTTCAGTAAGTGAAGTGTTTAGTGGGATTTTTAGTTCAGAAGATACAATGGCACGCCGAATCGTATGGGAAATCCGTTTGCCCCGTATATTAACGGGTATCATTGTTGGTGTTTGTTTAGCTATTGCAGGTTCAATTTTACAAGGTGTAATGCAAAATCCATTAGCTGATCCAGGGGTTATTGGGATTACTTCTGGCGCTGGAATTATGGCTGTAGCAGTTATGGTCGTGTTTCCTGGCTATATTATATATTTACCTATTGCAGCTTTTTTAGGTGCTTTTGTCGCTGCAATGATTGTGTATGCATTATCGGTAAAAAAAGGTGGTACATCCCCAATGCGAATTATTTTAGTAGGGGTAGCCATTAATGCATTATGTGGTGCAGGAACAAATGCACTAATGATTCTTTATAGCGATCGTGTACAATCTGTACTGCCGTGGTTGTCTGGTGGTTTAACAGGTGTTGGTTGGGTGCAATTTAAGATGATTATTTACTATGTCATTGTAGCAATTATATTATCAGTTTATGCAATCAAACATATTCGTATAATGCGTCTAGGAGACGAAATGGCAAGCCTTTTAGGACACAATGTTGAACGAAGTAGATTCTTTTTAATTGTATTGAGTACGTTATTAGCAGGGATTGCGGTAAGTGTGGCCGGTTTAATTGGATTTGTTGGTTTAGTTGTACCACATATTTTACGGCTTATTATCGGTGGAGATCATAAGTATTTAATACCTGCTTCAGCTTTGGCTGGTGGCTTACTTGTTGTTTTCGCTGATACAATTGCGAGATCAGTATTTGATCCTATTGAGGTTCCTGTTGGAATTTTATTAGCATTCATCGGAGGACCGTATTTCTTATATTTAATCCATAGAAAGGGGAATTCCATTGCTACGAATTGAGCACATTAATTACCAACATGAGTTCACCAATTTCCGGTTAGATGATATTAATTTGAAAATTAATGAAGGAGAAGTTGTTAGTTTAATAGGACCGAATGGCTCGGGTAAATCAACATTATTACGAGTGATTTCACGTCTTTTAAAACCGAATACTGGTACAGTATATTTAGATGAGCGAAACATTCATGAAATGAAGTCTAAAGAAGTGGCTAAAACACTAACGATGCTCCCGCAAATGAATAGTCATCAATTAGATTTAACTGTGCGTGAGTTAGTAGAGTTTGGGCGTCATCCGCATAGCGGACGGAAAACGGTCCTATCAAAAGAGGATTTAGAAATTGTCGATTGGGCAATTGATGTAACTGGATTAAAACATTTGCAAAATCGAGTATTACCATCGATGTCTGGGGGAGAACGCCAACGTGCTTGGATTGCAATGACTGTAGCACAGCATCCCAAAGTGTTGCTACTAGATGAACCAACAACATATCTAGATATTGCACATCAATTAGAAGTGATGGAGCTCGTAAAAGAGTTAAATCATAAATACAATATGACAGTTATAATGGTGTTACATGATATTAACCAAGCTGCACAAAATAGCGAACGTCTGATTGTACTAAAAAAAGGGAAAATACATTATGATGGTTCACCACATTGTGTATTATGTAAAGAAATGTTCCAATCAATTTTTGATATTGATGCTGAAATTTATATACAAGGTGGAAAACCAATATTTACCCCGGTAAAATTGTACGCAAGTCCTTGTAAATGATGTTAGCTTCCTACAAACACAAGAAGTTTCACTATAAAAATAGAATTCTAAAATTTATGAGCAACTGTAACAAACACACCTGATTAAAAGTAAATGCTATTTTTAGATAGATTCATATCTACGAATATAAACGTTCTGCTGCCTTTTTATTTCGCACTTTACAATATGTTTAGTTTATAAAGTTGGAATCGCAAAAATCTTAAAAATTTACTAATTACACTGTAAAAAAGGAGCTTTTAAATGATTGGTATAATTTATTACGCTTATGGCGCACCGAAATCTTTAGACGATGTTACACCCTATTTTTCACATATTTTGAATGGTAAAACACCACCACCTCAAATGCTTGAAAAAATTACAGTACAATTTAAAAAATTAGGTGGTGTTGATCCATTAGCAGCAAATACGAGCCGTATCGCCAAAGGGCTAGAACATGCTTTACAGCAGCGCTTAACACAGACTGTAAAAGTATATAACGCATACAAACATACCGAACCTTACATTTCACAGGTTGTTGACACAATGCTTGAAGATGGAATCACAACTTTCATTACGCTACCTGTGAATCCGATAATGTCTTTGTCAGGTGCTGGCGCGTTTTATGATGAAGTAAGTGCATTATTAGCCTCACATGACGTTACGGTCATTCATGCGAAAGGTTGGCATTTACATTCTGAATTACTTGCTGTGTATAAAGATCGCATTCAACGTGCTTACGAATGGATTCCTGCTGGAAAACGAGCTCAGACTCATGTCTTATATACTGTACATAGTCAGCCAATTGATCCAGAGCGAAACGAAATATACGTACGACAGTTTTCTGAATTATCAGAGGCCATTTCAAAAGCTACTCAAATAGACAACTGGCATATTACATATCGAAGTGGTCACGGTAAAGTTGACTGGCTTGGCCCAGATGTAAAAGATATGATTTATACATTAAATGCAGAGGGTGCTCAGGGTTTCGTCACATGTGAACTACTTTCGCTTTCAGCGGATATTGAGTCCTATTTTGAAATCGGAAGTGACTGTCAGAGAATTTGTGAAGAACTTCAAGTTGACTTTGCCCAAGCGGAATTTCCAGGTGATAGCTACGATACCATTCAAGCTTTAGCTGCCATTGTCGAATCCTTTATTCCAGCAGAATAACATATGCGTTATAAAGCTCGTTCACATTGGACAGCTACTTATGGAAAGATTGAAAAAGGCTTAGGAGATATTCCTAAGCCTTTTTGGCGGTTTGCAATGAAAGAAAAGTGGATATTCCTTTGTTGGCGTTCGATACACCGAGTGCTAACGGACATATACGTAACTCAGCAGGTAAGAGACAGCGGGAGATATAATTTTCTATTTTGATGACAAAAAACAACACTTACAAGTATTTGACAAAGTGCGGCAGAAACTCTGTTCAATATGTCTCTTCGGGCGTGAAATGGCCGATTCCTTTTAATTCAAAGTCAAAAAATTTAAGAATTAATTCATTTTCAGTTTCAATACAGTAATATTTATCAATCTTGGCTTTTCCTCCTTGTATAATATATGTCAAAATAGGAGAGAAAAGCGACAAATCGGTCAAGCTTAAATGTTTTGCCCCTTTAAGATGAGTAGTATATGCTCCTTCGAACTGTTTATTATCGAGTTTGTTCGCTACATAAACAGGTGTACTTTCCAGTTGACGCCAAACATCGTCTGAATAAATGTTAAAAAGAGGTGTTGTGTAGGCTTTGTTGCTTGCCATAAAATTATCATCAGCTTTGTTATAAACAAGTTCACTAAAGAAAGTGGCATCGATATTTACTACTGCACTTACATCATTGCGTGCTCTACCTAGCCACACACTTGCAGCACCTCCCATTGAGTGCCCAAACACACCAATCTTCTCTGTATTGATATGTTGATAAATAGCGTTATTGTCACTTTCGGCTTTTGCTAGTATTGTATCAATGACAAAATTCATATCGTCTGTTCGTAGTTTCATCCATTTTTGGATAATATTATACCGTTCTTCGTTCGAGTAAACACCTTTATTCGCATTGTTGACTTCATTTTTAAAATCTGAATTGATCATAGTTACTATTCCATCCTCTGATCGAGTATAGAAGGAATGATAAGGATGATCGATGGAAACGACTACATAACCGTGGCTTGCTAGCTCAGTAAAAGTAGATCCGTTGCTTGTCTTAATACCATATGCTCCATGTGAGAATACTAATAGAGGGTATGTTCCATCTGCATTTTTGGGATACCAAAATTCCACATTAACACTTCTGTTGTCCCCCTTATCAGAAAACTCCTCAATACGATTCCTGTCAATATATGTGTCAGTAGCGGTTGCGACTTCATATTCTCCTGTCACTTTTGGTGATTGATACTGTGGGAAAATAATGACAGGTGAGAGTACAAAGACAAATATCAATATCATCATAATGGACTTCCACACAATGTTAGAAGTTTTGTATTGTTTGATATTCGTTTTCTTAAGAATAAGAGATACTGTCCCTTTAACGGCTAATAAGAAAAGAAGGATAGCAAGCATTACCCAGCAAAAACTCCAGACAATTACCGATGAAACAGTAAGTATTGCAAATACAATAAATATAGCAATTCTAATCCAATGCTTTAATTTTTTATGGTTTTGCTTAGTTGCTATGCAGTAGATTGCAAAAGCAATTTCGAAAATTAAAGCAATTACTAATAGTAATATTCCCATAGTTGTTCCTCCACCTCATTGGAAAAATTTTTATGAAATCATCATAATAAACAGCTGGAAGGATGTATATGGAAAAACAGTAAGTTGTATTTATAAGGCAATAAGATGCAAAAAAACGGTAAGCTCAAATGCTTACCGTAAAATAATCTGTTGCAGCCAATTACTGTACTGCTTATTGATTTTCTGTTTACTCATCAACGTCATTCTTAAATGTCTTTAGTTTTTCATTGATTTTTTTTGCATCTTTTTTATCATTTTGCCATGACAGTAGATGAACAATGATATAGATTACCGCAATTTGCAGTGCAAGAATGATGACACCCTGACCAGTTACAAGATTCATAGAGCTAGCAAGGACAATCAATAAAATCTCCAAAGTGAAGAAATGAACAATAATCCTTATACGCATTTTCTTCTCACTTAGATCATTTGGAGAATAAAAAATAAATCCCGTTAATGCACCTAAAAATGAAAATGCCATAAGGATATAAATCGACTTCAAATCAAAGGCCATGTTAGGATCATACATTTGTCGCAACAAAGTAATAATCATGATTATGGATGCGAAGATGATAAAGAATTCCTTAATTATCTTTTGCACAAATTTCAAAAAATTCATATGTATCCCTCTTTACAAACCAAGCATATTTTTAAGGACAGGCACATACTGCCTTGATATAACAGCTCGTTCTCCGTTATCCAGCACCGCTTCGAATCGACCACTTATGGTCGGATAAACAGATGAAATTTTGGTGATATTCAAAATGGTTGATTTCGATGCGCGAAAACAGTTTTTTCCTTTACATAATTCTTCTAACTCGTATAGTTTTTGTTTTACCTCAAAAACGTTGTCCCTGCAGTAAATAAACACTTTTCCCTCAACTGCCTCGAAATAATAGATATCATGAAGCTTAATGCGGTGAATACTATCATTTTGATGTCCAAGTAAAATGATGTCTTTCGTTGTCAGCTTGTTAATGATTTCGTATACTTCGTCATCAACCTCATAACACCTAATAAGAATCTCTTCTTCTAATTCTTGGCTTATTTCTTCAATTGAAATTTTCAAATGATCACCCACGAAATTTCAAATTCTTTAATTCTATTCAGTTTTATAAACTTGCAAATGAAGCATAGCTAAATTGATTTGTTTAATCTAATATTAACATCTCTATATACAATTTTATACATTTCATCAGAATACTGTATGGATTTTATTTTATGATAGTAGCCAAAGTCGGCTAAGTCAAGTGGACGAGAAAGGGAACAGTACAGATAAAGTATGAGGAAAATCACAATAGCGGGGGTGGCTGAAATTTTAACAAATAAAAGCTTATAAAAACTTTAATGGTTAAACTTTACAAACGAATAAACAAAATGTATAATCAATAATCATATTAACAATGTTTATATGGTTGTTGGTTATATAAAAATATGTGAGGTGCTTTTCTTGAAAGGAAGAGATGTTGTTTTAGGGTTACTCATGGAAAAAGAATTATCTGGTTATGATATAAAAATAGTTTTTGAAGATGTATTTTCGCATTTTTTTGATGGCAGTTTTGGAATGATTTATCCGACATTAAGACAGCTAGAAAAAGAAGGGAAAATAAAAAAAGAGGTTGTGATGCAAGAAGGTAAGCCAAATAAAAAAATGTATTTCATAACAGATGAAGGAAGAGAAGAGTTTTATCAATATATGAAGTCAGATGTAGAGAAGGAGGTTATGCGTTCTGACTTTTTAATGCGCATGTATTTTGGGGATTATAGCGATACGAATACTATTAGAAAGTGGATTGAAGAGGAAATTGAGAGAAAAGAGGCGTATGTTACAGATCTCCGTTTAAAATACGAAAAATGGAAAGAAGGTATTACATTTGCGGAGGAGATTTCTTTTGATGTTGGGATTGCAAGTTATACTGCACAAGTTGAAATATTAAAAAATAAATTAGCGCAATTAACAATACAAGAAAAAAGAGAAGGAAAGTAATACAAGTGAGTGGGGAATGTTATGGAACAATCTAAAGGAATCAAAATCGTATTTTTAATGTGTCTAGGAATTTTCTTGTGTATGATTGATACGACAATTATGAATATTGCTTTACCAGCAATACAGGCTGATGTGAGTGCATCGTTGGAGAAAATGTCCTGGATATTGAATGTATATACGATGTCTATTGCGGTATTAGCAATACCACTAGGTCGGGTCGCTGATATCTTTGGAAAAGCAAAATTATATATTATAGGATTAGTAATTTTTGGCATTGGTTCAGCATTATGTGCGCTTGCAAATACGGGCGATTTTCTTATTTTTTCTCGTTTTATTCAAAGTATAGGAGCTGCTATTTTGTTTCCAACAAGTATGGTGATTGGAGTTTCGGCGGTTCCAGTGGCAAAAAGGCATGTTGCGCTTGGTATTTTAGGGGTGACACAAGGATTATCTGCAGCCATAGGTCCTGTACTAGGAGGAGTTATTACACAAAATCTAGGTTGGAGATGGGTATTCCTCGTTAATCTACCGATTTGTGCCATTGGTATTGTTTTATGTTTCATTATGTTAATTATTAAGAATGAGGAACGAGTAGTTGCTAAAATTGATTGGACTGGATTAGTACTTTCTAGTTTGGCTATTTTCTTTTTCACACTTGTTTTAGTGAAAGGGAATACCTGGGGGTGGCTGAGCAACTTTGCATGGATATGCTATATCATCAGTACTATTTCTTTTATTTTATTTATATTAGTCGAAAGAAAAGTTACGTCACCGATGATAAATTTACTGTTATTTAAAGATCGAACTTTTGTTGGGGCCTCCATTGTAGTTATACTTAGTAATTTGTTTTTAATTGGGGTAACTGTTTTACTGCCAACGTTTCTCACAAAGATACAACATCGAACAGAAATTGAAGCAGCTTTCTTAGTGACACCTATTTCTGCCATGATATTTCTAGTTTCTCCATTTGCTTCACTGATTATGAAGAAGCTTGGTAAGGTTCGGGTAATATTAGTAGGATTTATAGTTATGAGTTTGGCTTATTATTGTTTACAAATGATAGGAACAAATTCAACAAGTAAAGAAATTATCATTCCGTGTATGATTTTAGGTGTTGGATATGGTTTAGTTGTTGGGCCAATTACTATATTGACAGCCTCCACATTTGAGGGAGAATTATTAACCGCTTCTCAAAGTGTTGTGTCCATGCTTAGACAGATAGGAATTGTATTGGCTGTGGCTATTTTTGTATCAGGCTTGACTCATAATTTGTCAACAAATAAAGGTAATGTTTTTCATTATGCGGAAGAAAAAGTGCATGGTCTTCATGTTGATAAAGCTGAGCAAGAGAAAATATTAACAGTAACAAAAGAAAAAATACAAAACAAAGAATTAGAGTCGAGTATAGAAAAGAAACAGGGAACTGATAGTATTGGCATAAGTCAACAACAAAAGGAAAGCATCATTGAAGAGAAAGTAAATAATGCACTAAATGAAGTCCCGGTACAATACAGAGAAATGAAACGGTCAGCAATTACTAATCGAGTAACGAAAGGGGTTGAAGAAAAACTAGAGGGTATAAAGAAAGAAATGGATACATACTCGGATGATATTAGTCATTACGCTGAAAAAGAGATGGCAAAAAGTTTTACAGATTTATATAAAGTGAGTGTACCAATTATTTTGCTATGTAGTTTAGTCGCGTTTATGTTCCGTAATAGAAAATTTGAATTTGGTAATAAAAAGAGACAAAATGTATAGTTGCCCCAAGATTTAACAACTAAGTTTCATGGTAGATTGGCTAGTATTACAACAATTTTAGAATTCACTTTACATAAACTTACTTTCATGTTAGATTACTCTATAATAAATTTGACAAAAGGAGGTGGAAGCAATGTTAACTGTTTTTAGAATTCTGTTCGGTAAAAACGTAAAAATTGGAAATGTTTTAGCTGTTAAAGGGAGTAGTCTGTCCTTTTTTAAGCTATACAACCATACAAAAACAGTTATCGGAGCTTTACCTCTATGGCAAATAAATGACAATGCAATGATTTAGAGTCTTTGTTTATTTATTTGTGCATATTTTTTTATTTAAAGTTCAGCACCGATAATTTTATCGGTGTTTTTGTGTGTTTAAGCTATAGACAACTCCTTTCAATTTACTCCTATAAAAATAGAGAGCTTATGGAAGGAATGAGAATGATGCAAGTAAAACTAAACAATAAGTATAAAAGAATAGAAGAATTATTAAAGGAACATAATTATCCTAACTTTAGAATGAAACAAATATTAAATGCCATTTTTAAAGAAAGAATAAATAAATTCTCCGAAATTAATGTACTTCCAAAGTCGTTAAGAGAAATGTTAATTAAGGAATTTGGAGAGTCTATTTTAGATGCTTCTCCTTTAAAGGAACAACATTCTGAGCAAGTCACTAAAGTTTTATTTGAGATTTCAGGAAATGAAAAAATAGAAACGGTAAATATGAAGTATAAAGCTGGGTGGGAGTCATTTTGTATATCTTCTCAATGCGGATGTAATTTTGGGTGTAAATTTTGTGCAACAGGTGATATTGGATTAAAAAGAAATTTGACGTCAGATGAAATAACTGACCAAATCCTCTATTTTTACTTACAAGGTCACTCCATCGATAGTATTTCTTTTATGGGGATGGGAGAAGCATTAGCCAATTTACAAGTTTTTGATGCCTTGGATGTACTTACTGATCCTATGTTGTTTGCTTTCAGCCCTCGTAGAATATCTATTTCAACTATTGGTATTATTCCAAGTATAAAAAAAATGACTCTGAATTATCCGCAAGTCAATTTGACGTTTTCGTTACATTCCCCATTTAATGAACAACGAAGTAAGTTGATGCCGATTAATGATAGGTATCCATTATTAGATGTGATGGACACATTAGATGAGCATATTCGAACAACATCAAGAAAAGTATATATTGCTTATGTAATGTTACCTGGTGTAAATGATTCTATTGACCATGCTAAAGAAGTAGTAAGTTTATTAAAAGGTCGATATAAAGAAGGACGTTTATATCATGTAAATTTAATCAGGTATAACCCAACTGTTAGTTCTCCTTTAAGATTCGGCGAAATTAATGAAAGTCATGTTGTGAATTTTTACAAAAAATTAAAATCATCAGGTATTAATGTGACCATTAGAAGTCAATTTGGCATTGATATCGATGCAGCTTGTGGTCAATTGTATGGCAATTACCAAGGAGCAACAAGCCGTAATTTGAAATGAAGAAAATTGTTGAATTGTATTTCATAAAAAAATTTGGTAAAATGAAAATACAAATTATGAGAGGACTGATGAATGGACGATGATTAACTAAACTATATTTTTATTTGAAATGAACAACTTCAAACTTCAAATTACAAAAATATAGGATTAGTCTGTCCATTTTTATAAATCAGTTTACGTTTTATTTGTCATGGTTCCAATGGCAAAAAAGAACACTTATTTAGTATAAGTGAAAGACTAATCCTTCCAATTTCAAATTGGGAGGATTTTTTATGCTCTCATAGTTAGTCTGTAACATAAATCAAAAACAAAGGAGAGAAAAAAGTGAGCGATTCAGACACTATTGTTACGCATGTATTACTCCGTACAAGTCGTTAATATCCATCAACTTATACGGAGAAATTTTAAATGGATGGATATGCCGACTTTGTATAAAAAGTGAAAAGAATGGATATACAAAGGAGGATTTATCATGTCAATGATACAAGTTCAAAATTTAACTTTTTCTTATCCAAGTAGCTTTGACAATATTTTTGAAAATGTAAACTTTCAAATAGATACGGATTGGAAACTTGGATTTATCGGTCGAAATGGACGAGGAAAAACAACATTTTTTAATTTATTATTAGGGAATTATGAGTATAGTGGGAACATCAATTCTTCAGTGGAATTTAATTATTTCCCTTATCCAGTTTCGGATAAAAACAAGTATACGCATGAAATCATGGAAGAAATTTGCCCCCAAGCAGAAGATTGGGAAATTCTCCGTGAAATATCCTATCTGGACGTTGACGCCGAGGCTATGTATCGACCTTTTAATACATTATCAAATGGAGAACAAACAAAGGTGTTGCTTGCTGCACTTTTTTTGACTGAGGGTCAATTTTTATTAATTGATGAGCCAACCAACCATTTAGACACGGAAGCTCGAAAGATGGTCTCTGACTATTTAAGGAAGAAAAAAGGGTTTATATTAATTTCACATGACCGAAACTTTTTAGATGGATGCGTTGACCATATTCTATCTATAAATAGGGCCAATATTGAAGTTCAAAGTGGTAACTATTCTTCTTGGAAGTTGAATTTTGATAGACAGCAGGAACACGAAGAGGCAACTAATGAGCGTTTACAAAAAGATATAGGGAGATTAAAACAGTCTTCAAAGCGTACATCAGGTTGGTCAAATCAAGTGGAAGCTTCCAAAAATGGAACAACGAATTCAGGTTCTAAGTTAGACAAAGGTTTTGTAGGACATAAAGCAGCAAAGATGATGAAGAGAGCAAAAAACCTTGAATCAAGGCAACAAAAAGCTATTGAGGAAAAGTCAAAACTGCTGAAAAATGTGGAAAAAACGGAGTCGTTAAAATTAGAATCATTGGCGTTTCATTCAAATGAATTGATTGTTTTGGCTGATGTGTCTGTTCAGTACGATGACCAAATAGTGAATAAGCCAATAAGCTTTAAACTAGAACAAGGTGACAGAATTGTGCTTGATGGCAAGAATGGAAGCGGAAAAAGTAGTATCCTCAAACTAATTCTAGGAAATCCGATACAGCATACGGGCTCGATGTATGGAGGTTCAGGACTTATTATTTCCTATGTCCAACAAGATACTTCTCATTTGAAGGGAATGTTATCGGACTTTATTGAAGAGCATGGGATTGATGAAACGTTATTTAAATCTATCCTACGTAAGATGGACTTTGACCGAATTCAATTTGAGAAAGATATTTCTCATTATTCTGGTGGACAAAAGAAAAAGCTACTTATAGCCAAAAGTTTATGTGAAAAAGCGCATATCTATATTTGGGATGAACCGTTGAATTTTATTGATATTTATTCGCGCATGCAGATTGAAGAGCTTATTAAAAATTTTAATCCCACAATGGTTTTTGTTGAGCATGATCAAGCATTTCAACAAACAGTTGCAACCAAAACTATATCTATGTAGTTAAATTTGAAAATTAATATGTAATTGAAGAATCCATTTTGAAACAATCTTTTTTTCAAAATGGATTCTTTTATTTATCGTAAAATACCGGATTATGAGTTGTACAAACTTTATTTCAAACAATAAAAGGATCATTACCAAAACGTGTGGTTGATTTCCGTTCCGACTGGGCGCTTTGTTGCTGCCGCTTCGCTTTCGCACAGAAAAAACATTTGTAGCTGCCGCTTCGCTTTCGCTACAGAAAACATTTGTTGCTGCCGCTACATTAACACTACGCTTTCGCACAGAAAACATCCGCTACGCTGCAGGGTCTCGGGCCAACACGATGTTGGTCACGAAGGCGTTATCACAGGATGTGATGCTTTTAGCCTTCGTTCCTCTATCGCTGATCCCCGAGGAGTCGCCCAGTCCCCACTCCAATCAACTATTTACATAGTAGAAGTTTTAACAAAAGTCATCCACAACTTTTGGTGATGAACCCAATAAAAGGAGTAGCTGACAAAGGTATGAAATTAGCCAAACTCAGTATGGTGAGGAAACTGGTATGCCAAAAAAGTGGCTATTAATCAATTATTGTGATTGAATTATACGGTCATTAACAAATGCTTTTAAGAAAAATAATTCATTATCATTGGGGCCTCTTTTATTTTCTACCTTAAAGCACTTAATAGCATTTTCTAATGAGGTGGATTTTACAGCTCGACTTGCTGCTGTTAACTCTTCCCAATAAATATTCATTTCACTGGAATCACAGATCGATTCATGACCAAGTAAGAACATTTCAGCATTATATTTTTTAATGTCTTTAATCATAGGCAATAACAATGATTGCTTGAAATGAAATAGGCAATTTGTTGTTGTACAATATGCGGAATCACCTAAAAAAACAACTTTTTCATCAGGAATATAAATAATTGTAGAGTCGTCTGTATGAGTACTTTTGATTTTTTCAATTAGGCAAACTTTATTACCTAAATCAAGGGTTAATGTATTTTCAAAGATTACATCCGGAGAATTCAATTTAAAACTATCTCTTTTTGGTATATTAGCTTGTATAATCTCCATTGAATAACACTCCAATTGCATTTAAGTGTAAGTATATGGTAATATTGGGATAACTCTATTTGGATAGAAAGGATACAGGAGAACACGTATGCCAAACTTTACTTTGTAATGAATAAATTGGATAGCATTAACCTCAAAAAAACATTGTTTTTTTCAAGGGGGTAGTATGCCTATTTTTCTCATTACAAAGGAACCAAGCAACCCTGTAGTCTCAATGCGTCAGGAGGTCCTTGTATAGGATCTCCTTTTTTATTTAAACAATAAATTTTACATTGTACTGCGAGATATCCAAATAGATGCTTGCGTACCTTTATCTTAAGAGGTGAAGGATTAATGTTAAATATTACATTCCGCTGGAGACTTTCTCAAATACCAGAACGAACTGTCAAGAAGCACTGCAAAATGTGTGGGAAAATATCTGTTTTTACGGATACAAATGTACGAAGGCATAACGCAAACGGAAAAAATATATACCAATATGCAATATATAAATGCGAAAAAAATCATACGTGGAATAAAAAGTTAGCTATGTATAAAACGTTCTCAGAGCATGTTGCTGATGTTGAGGAGCAGAAAGAAGAAGCTTCAATATTATCAACGATTCCGATAATCAGCTTAGTAGAACAAGAAATAAAGGTGATACACATTGTATTAGATGATGTGATTGGCAAACATCGAATTGATAAAGTGCTTGCAATCCAAATTGAAGATTGGAGTCGATCACAGATCATAAAGAAAATTGAAGATGGAACAATTCAATTAAATGATCAAATCATTAAACCTAGTGCAAAATTGTCAAAGGGTGAACGCATTTCTATTTTCATTGACAAATAAATTTTTTTCAAGGTCGCAACATGGTGAAGGGAGACATTCCCTGCATAAGTGCGACCTTTTGTTTGAGGGAGAGCGTCACAGGCTGGATCATCAAATCTTAATGGTTATTTGGATAGTTCAATAATAAATCATAGGCGCCTTAAATAGGTTTATTACAACTTGTTCTTTTTAGTCTAACGACATCAAGGTAAGTCAGAAATCCCTATTCTTACGAATAAGGAAGAATAGAACAGTTGGACAATAGTCATTCATCTGTAAAGGAAAACGCGTCTATAATTCAGACATCAAGGTTAAGAGGGGAAATCAAATGGATAGGTTTAGCTTTAGTTTCTTTCGGCAACTTTAGCATGCAGTACCCTCAAATTAGATTTTTTTGGAAAACGGTGAAACTGTTGTCATAAATTCACGTCTACTAACCGAATCCTAATTTTAGGAGGTAGATATATAAATTATATTGAGTGTAACAATTTACAGGTTTTACGGATTAATCAATGATGAAGCTGCTCTTCGGGGTTTGAAAATAAAAGATAATGGGTTTTCGTACCGCAAAGGAAAAGAATTACGATATGCCTGGTTATAAGTTTAATGAATTGACGAAACGAATTAAATAACAAAGTTTTAGTTGATCAAGGATAGGAAAAATAAAGGGGGCCAATACCATAAAAAAAATACTTTTCATTTTCATGTTTTTAAGTTTCAGTATAATAAGTGCATGCTCTGATCAAGAAGAACCTGTGCCGAACAAGTCACAAGAAGAGCAACAACCTAACGTGCCAAACAAGCCACAAGAAGAAGAGCGTCAATCACATGAAAATCAACAGGAACCATCCAAAACAAATAAAGGAAACATAGTAGCATCTAATACACAGGCTGGTGCACTAAAAAATATGAAGGACCAGCTTAAAACTAATTTACCTATAATTTTACCAAAAGGACTTCCGATAACAAAAGGTACATTTTTAACTGCAACAACGAAGGCAGAAGCAAACCAAGTTGAAGTACTATTTTTTGAAAGTAAAGAGTATTTGCCAATCAATGATAGAAAGCTTAAAAATTCACAGACAGCTACGATTATTGCAAGACTAGTAGTAAAGCAATATCCGAATGCTAAAGTAGCAAATGAGCAAATTTCATTTGTGAACTATAGTCAAAATGGTGGTCAAAAGGTTGATCTTGGCTATAACATTAAAGGTTATCAGGATGCTGGAGCTGGATCGCTATGGACTGGTTGGAATGAGGGACGATGGGCTTTAGCGACACATACACGAACAAACAATCCAGATGCAGGTGTGAAGCTTGCTAAACAGGCAGTCCAATTTTTAGAAACACATATGCTTCCTATTCCAAAACAAAATGGTTTTGCGCGCTTAGATGTTTATAAATCAGGAAATATAATTGTTTGGCAGGACGAAAAACTTGTCTATACGCTTGATTTAATCAAAGAGCCGCTAAAAGCACTTGAAATTGCTGCAGCTTTTTACCATTAACAAATTCTAATTAGTGTGATGCAATAATCCGCTTTACCTAACTAAATTTGTTAGGGGCTGAGGACTAAGCCAACATGTGAAGGGCAATTAAAAAGTAGGATGCACTCCTATGGATAGTATGTTTTAGTTAAGAGTATAGCGGTGAACAAATTAGGTTTAGTTTTAGATAGATTCGTAAAAAATGATGTATTGTATATAAATGTTAAGCGCCTGAGGTTGAATTGACTCAGGCGTTTTTTGAGTAAGAGCTTGTTCGGAATTACCTATGACATAAAGCAATTTGCAAAACGTTCATTACCATTATTGCTGATGAGTGAAGTTACATGAAAAATGATCTTCGTTTCTAGCGCAATTGCATGATTACTTAGTAGTAGTGATTTTAAAACTTGCGTTATTATGCTAATATTTACACAAATGAGAATATGAAAAGGAGACCTTTATGAATTCATATGAAACGAAAGTGAAAGAATTTTTAGACGCTAATAATGTAAAAGCTGAGCACTTCGTTTTTAATCAATCATGTCACTCTGTAAAAGAGGCTGCTGAAGCAGTTAATGGTTCGGAAGACGATTTTGTAAAAAATATTTGCATGATTGACTCAAATAATGAATTAATAGTTGCTATTGTAAAAGGAAACAATAGAGCTAGTACGACTCGTGTTGCTAAATCATTAAACATAGAAAAACCAAGACTTGCTAACGGCAATGAAATTATTGAACATACAGGTTTTCCACCAGGTGGAGTCCCTTCTTTTGGTTTTCAAGCAAAGTTTTTAGTTGATCCCAAAGTAACAAATATGGATTACATATATACTGGTGGTGGTTCTGAAAACTCATTAGTTAAAATAAATGTTCAAGACTTATTAAGAATCAATCAAGGTACTATTATTAAAGTAAGTAAATAGTAATTTATCACAACCGTATATAGTGATGGAATTTTAAATTCCACTTTGGTAACGTAACATGCTTCTTCAACAAGCTTGCACCGTTAGTTCAATAAATATGCTAAAAACAACGTATATATTCGTTTGCATAATAGGGCATTGGGTCACTAGACTAAATGTGACCCAATGCATCCCCTTTATAAATTTTTTATCTGTTTTAGTAAGTCATTAAGTTCATTCGTCTCTTTTTTAGTCTTAGTAAGTGTTATGATCCAAGCAAACAAATAGAGTAATAAAAAACCACCAATAAAATCTACGCTTAGAAAATGATCTACCCACTTGTTATATAAAGATATAGAAAAGACTACTAGAAACATCATGATAAAATGGATGACTAAAGCAAACAAATAGTTCAATTTTTCAATGTCAAAAATGATTGTAAAAATACCTGCGCAAGCCGAGATTATGAATACACTAATAATCTCAGCTTCTGAAGAAATGATATTTTTTCTCGATAGTAAAACCATCATATAAATAAATGCACCAGTGCCTAAACCTGAAAATAGTCTGTTTTTTAATTTCAACGAAATGTCTTCCTCTCAAAATAAGATAGGCTTGTTTAATTCTTTTTGTACATAATATGTAAAAAGAATTCCCCCAAAGAAAAGTCCGATAGATAGTCCATTTATAGCAGAATAAATGATATTAAATGAAAGGTCATTATAAAATGATGGCGAGATGCCTAAAGTTACATTTAAGAGATACTTCACTAAAAAGTTTATTAGAATAATGATCAATGGAAGATAGCACTTCTTTCTGATGATTACTGATTCCTGTTTGAAGAACATTTGATATTTTTTGTACAATAAATAACCAATTAAAGTCCCGGGTAATATGAAAAAGAAATAGCTAATCAAACAAAATTCTAAGTGTGAAAATTGAGAGGTCATTTTTTCAAATCCCCATATCATAAATATGAAAGGAACTAAAAACATTTTAGATAAATTGATTGGCCTTTCTTGGGAGATAGCGATACCTCTTTTTATTAAAATAATTAGTAATAGCCATACTGGCAATGGCGTTCTTAAAACTACTTCTCTAATGATGTTATACATTCTTTATTGCCTCCTTTAATGTTATTCATAATGGCATCAAAGAGGGAATAAAGAAATACGTCTAAACATATGTGGTGAAAATCAATACATAAGTGGACTTTTGGAATATGTTTTTAGCGTCTTTTTCAAAGAAGATACATATTTTCTTGACACAATTACTTTCTCTTCATTCGAGAGAATGGCTTCAAGATTACCGTTAGGTTTAACCGAAAATTTATTTAAAAAATGAATATTGATCATGATCGTTTTTGAGATTCTGATGAAGTTATTGGGAAGATCATGCTCCAATTTATATAAAGGGCTTTTTGTTTCAAAAATAGTATCATTTGTATAAATGAATATTTTCCGTTCAAGATATTCTAAATAAAATATATTGGAATAAGGAATTTTTTCTTGTTCGTTTTTTGATGTAGACCTCGCTAATAAATAGTTGTCAGAGCTTTTTTCAAGAGTTGATACGATATCTTGAATAAAAGACGTTACTTTGTGAATGTTAAATGTACATGTTTCTTCTGTAAGTTTTTCAATAATTTTAATGTTAACCTTCATGTAAGACATATTTTCCTTTCAAAATGGGTTCTTCGTAATTTAAGTGAATGAAAAGAGTATATCAAATGTTACGCTGATTTTTATAATTGTAGGATAGTTTTCACCAATATTATATATATAAAAACATAAATCTATGAAATAAGCCATTTCTAAGCAGAAAAATCTGTCTATAGAAATGGTTTTTTATTGTATGTAAAAATTTGTTTCAAAAATTCAGTCTTGTATCATTTTTGAAACCTACAATGAAGTCAAAGGAAGGGAGTAGTGAAGATGAAGATGAAAAAAATTAGTCTTGTTGTAGTTCTCATATTGGCAGGTTTTATTACAAATGACGTAGTCGTACATGCAGATGATCATGAACATAAAGATAAAAAACATGAAAAGTATAAAGAATATAAGGACTATAAAGACGACGATGATGATGATGATGAGAAATATTACGATGACGATGAAGAAGAAGGTGAAACGTATTATTTTCAAGACGCAGTAAGTGCGAAAGGTACTTGGAATATTTGGACACGAACAGTTGCTGTAGATAAAGAAGCGCTACCTTTTACAAATTCTCAAAAAGTTACGTTAAAGGTAGAAGGGACAAATAAGGAGCTAAGCTTTTTTATTGTACCAAAAGACAGAGAATTTTTTGTACCTGGAAAAGCTGTAGCACAGGTTTTAGGAGCGGAAGCGACATTTTACAAAGAGAGTAAAATTTTAAATATCAAAAATGAAGCAAATGAATTAATTTACTTAGCTGGAACTAACGTTGTTTATGATAACAATGTGAAAACGCCATCTCCTGCACAAGTATTTTACATGAATGAAGAATTATATGTACCTATTAGTACAATAACGAATGGCTTAGGTTATATAGCAGAGTGGCAAGAGAATAATCAAACATTTGTCTGCCAACCAATTACGAATTAGGGGGAAGCACTATGAAAGATCTGAAAAAGGCAAAATGGGTATTAGGGGCGTCAGGGATACTTTTATCTGCAGCGATACTAACCCAAATTAACAGTCCAACAGAAGCCGAAACTAGACGTGCAAATAATGTTCAGGAAGTAGATCAGAAAAATATGACGAAGAAAGAAAAAGAACTCGTACAGCTGGATTGGACAAACTTTGAAATTACAAGTCAGTCTGCTGTCAAAAGCGAGCGCAAAACGAAAAGAACTTAATGGAGTTGGTCGTGTGGATACACTAACTTTGCAAATAATGAATACTGAATTTTATATAGCTATGCCAAAAGGTGTTCATTTCGTATGGAAAGAAAAAGCTGAGAAATGGCTTCAATACGTAGCAAAAGAATGGTCAAGATTTCAATCGAATAATGAATTATCACAACTAAATAATTTGGCAATTGGCGAAACGTTACGCATTAGTTCGTTACTATATGATTGTTTAATGCAAGCGGATCAATATTATCAACTTTCTAATAGTTTATTTTCACCGTATCTTAAACGCCAATTAGAACAGCATGGCTACAACCAATCTTTTCCATTTAATGCAGCTAACAGCAAGGCATTTCAAAACAAACCTCTGATTGCAGATCAACCATTTCAATTTCTAGGCGATGAGCAAGTAATGAAGGTAGCGCAGCAGGAAATTGATTTAGGTGGATTTGCTAAAGGATATGCCATTGAAAAATTGGCGAATTGGCTTGAAGAAGAGGTATCTCCTGATTACGGACTAATAGACGGGGGAGGGGATATGAAAATGTGGTCTTCTGGGGACAAGACATGGACAATCGGCGTTGCAGATGCCTGGGATATCGACAAGGAAATTAGCTCGATTAAGATGAAAACAGGTGCCATTGCTACATCTAATCGTGTTTATCGAAGCTGGATACAAGGAACATGGAAGAAGCATCATTTATTAAACGGACAAACAGGTGAAATTGCAAATACTGAAGTATTACAAGCTTCAGTCGTAACATCCTCTTTATGTGATGCAGAGGTTGGTGCCAAACTGTGCTTTCTTATGGATGAAAGGGAATTGCAGCAATGGTTCGAAAATAATTGTCAACATAGTGCCCGTTTCATTGTTAAAGAAGGGCAAGTAGCAACTTGGAGAATGACGGGGGTGAAATAGATGACCATCAGTACGTGGGAATGGATTCGATTATTAGGGTTTTTAGCGTATTTTTACTTTACAATTTCCATTATATTTGGGTTGTTGAGAAAATCATCATTTGTCAAATCCTATAAAAATTTAATTTATCATATACATCAAAATGCGGGATGGCTAGGATTAATCACCGTAATAGCGCATATGTTAGTGCTTTTAATCGATCAATATGAGCCGTATAGTATAATAGCAATTTTAATTCCATTCTCAGCTAAATATCAGTCTTTACCATCGGCACTTGGAACAATAGCATTTTATTTGTTTTTAATGGTGATAATGACATCGGATTTATGGATTCATACAATGAATCGCTCCTTATGGAAAAAACTTCACTTTCTTGTGTTACCAGCATGGGTATTATCGCTCGTTCATGGAGTGCTAATTGGAACGGATACAGAAAATACATTGATTATTATGTTTTATGTAGTTTCTGGGGGGATCACGATGTTAGTGCTGGTTGCGAGAACAATAAGCCAGCTCATGAAAAGAGAAAAGATTTCAACGTCACAACAATAAATCAATTATGCCTCGGCATATTTGTAGTTGTCGCTTTGCTTTCGCTACAGAAAATGATTGCCGCTGACGCTTCGCTTTCGCGCAGAAAATGATTGCTGAAAGAAGTTAACAGGAAGCGGTGCCATTTTAAAAAGCCCCGCTTCCTTTATGTTGAACAATATTTATATAGGGAATTCAATATGAAATGTAGTGCCTTTACCTACTTTACTTGTCGCGTAAATTTTCCCATCATGTTGCTCCACTATTGCTTTTGCTATGGCAAGACCCAAACCAGTGCCATTTCGTTGACGAGCAGCATCACTTCGGTAGAATCGCTCAAACACTAAAGGTAATTCCTGTTCAGTCATACCAACGCCGCTATCAGCAACAGTAATTTTTACAGAATCTCTATTTTTTAAAAGCGTCAGTGTTATTGCTCCACTATTTGTATATCTTATCGCATTGTCTAAAAGAATATAGAGTAGCTCTTGTATTTTTGAAGCATCACCAAGTAGCTCGATGTTTTCTTGGATTTCAGTAGAAAGCTGGATGTCAGGAGGCATAATCCTTTGGAATTTCGTGCCCACTTTTTTGAGTAAAGTTGATAATAGTATGGTTTCTTTTTGAATGGCAACCTGTTGCTGATCATGTCTTGCTAAGAACAGCAGTTTATCTATGAGCTCTTTCATTATTTCAGATTCATCTTTTAAATCCGTAATTAATTCTTTTCCAAAAGGGCTTAATTGCTTTGCTTCCTCTACTTCTAAAATTTCAAGTGAACTATAAAAAATACTCAATGGTGTTCGTAATTCATGGGATGCATCGGATACGAATTTTTTTTGTTTATCGAACGACCATTGAATAGGTACCATCGCTTTCCCAGCCATATAATAGGACAGCAGACCGATTAAGACCGTTGAAATACAAGTTAATAAGATTAGTAAATACTTTGTCATTTGGAAAAAATGATGCTGTGACGTCACAGATTTACCAACGATTATATAACCAGCTACCATATCATCGTTAAAAATTGGCTTTTTTAGAAGTAGAAAATGCTCTTCTTGCCATTCATAATGCTGTACGAGGTCCTCATCTGGATTTCTATCGCCAAACGCTTTTTCAACCTGATTTTTCAGACCCTTGTAAGATTCGTCACCATGGACAAACTTGTGATCCTTTGTGTAAATATAGTAAAAAAAACTGCGATTTGGATCATAACTTAAAGTTTTAGTATTGGCATGAACATGTTCAAAGAAATCGTGCTCTTGCCGAACATAAAAATCTTCTAATTCGTTTATTTGTTGATTTTCCATTAATTTTACGAGGGAAAAGTAAAGAACAATAACGAATAGTGAAAATAGCAAAAAATAAAGCGTTGCATACAAAAAGGATAATTTTTTTTTCGTTTTATGAAACATTAGTCTTCCCTCAGTTTATAGCCAATTCCTCTAACATTTTGAATCCGTGATTTGGATTGGCCATCATCAATTTTTTTTCGTACAAGTTTGACTAAAGCATCTAAGGAATTATTCGAAACATCGTAATCGTAGCCCCAAATATAAATACAAATTTGTTCTCTCGTTAGTACACGACCTTTATTGATAAATAAATATTCTAACAGTAAAAACTCGTTTTTTGTTAGATCTATACTTTCATTATTGTACAAAAACACACGGGAATCTACATTCAGCTGTAATTGATCTATTTGGATGACCTGTTCTATCACTTTATCTTTTCTTCGTAATAATGCACGAATTCTTGCTAACAATTCCTCTATTTTAAATGGCTTTACTATGTAATCATCTGCGCCACTATCAAGTCCTTTAATGATGTCCTCTGTGTCGTCCTTCGCTGTTAGCATTAAAATACTACCATTGAATCCAGCATTTCGTAGCTGCTGGCACACTTGAATTCCACTAAGGTTCGGCATCATCCAATCTAAAATAACAAGATCGTATTGCTCTGTAAGCGTATGGTCTAGCGCTTCCTGACCGTTCTCCGCTTCTGTCACATTGTGAAATTCTTTCTTTAGAATATGAACGATATTCCTTCTTAATCGTGCATCATCTTCTGCTAGTAATATTTTCAAGGCAGCTTCCTCCTAGTACCTATATTCAACTAAGTATACGCATTAAAAATGACATGAAACTGAAAAAGTTACTTCCTCCACTATATGTATTTCATACTTCGATAAGAGTTGTAGCTTTTACTATCTATAATGTCCTTAAATATAGAAATAGGGGGACAAATAATGAATATTTATAAATTTACAGTATTGTTAGTTTTAACGACATTTTTAATGGGATCTTCGTTTGCCATTGTTAAATTGGGATTGCCTTATGCATCTCCACTGTTATTGGCTGCACTTCGCTTTATACTGGCAGGGATTTTGATGGCTGTCGTCGTATTAGCGATAAAAAGACCTCATCCCACTTCAAAAGAAGGCTGGATGAAAATTTTAACGATTGGAGCATGTCAAACTGCGGGTGTAATGGGCTGTATTTTTTTAAGCTTACGGACAATTACGGCAAGTGAATCTTCTATTCTAACATTTACGAATCCGTTACTTGTCGTCATATTTGCTACAATATTTACGAAAGCTCGTTACCGATTGTATCAATGGTGTGGTGTTTTCTTAGGGTTAATGGGTGTTACGATTACAATGGGTATGCAGATTGAAGGGAAAATCGGCATTCTTTTTGGTATTCTTTCAGCTGTTTTTTGGGCAATTGCAACATTACTGGCTAAAAAATGGGGTGTTTTATTTGATACATGGGTGCTATCAGCCTATCAAATGCTTTTTGGTGGTTTACTACTTTTAATGGCAAGTTTCGTGTTAGAACAACCATTTTTTACTGTGAATGTTCATTCAGTATTCATTTTATTATGGCTTAGCATTTTCTCGTCAATTGTTCAATTTGCAGGCTGGTATTATCTTTTACAAAATAGTGATCCTGGAAAAACGAGTGCCTTTTTGTTTTTAGCTCCTTTTTTCGGTGTGATAACAGGCTGGCTACTATTACATGAACCATTAAAACCATCGTTAATCGTAGGAGGGCTGTTTATTATTGCTGGTATTTATTTAGTGAATCGGAACTTTACGGCTTACCCAAGAAAAGTATCCGCGGAGCGTCAAGTATAGTCTGTCCGCGGAAAGAAGGCAGAGCACTGTGCTAGTTTAAACATCTAACTGAAAAACTTCTTTAAAGCCAGCCCGTCCTTTTTCAGTCACTTTAATGGCACGAATAGACGGGACACGAGTCACCCATCCCAAATTTAATAAATGGGCAAGGATCCCTTGACCAAGAGCACCAGCTAGATGATAACGGCGTTCACTCCAATCCAAACATGCAGGGGAAAATGATCTACGCTTTCTTTTTAAATCATCTAAATCAAGACCGAAATCGGTAAAAAATTGTGCACCTTCAGATGATATGAGAAACTGCTTTTCTTCTAGCTTTAGATAGCCAGCGTTAAGCAAAGAGTCTGTTAATTGAACACCTAGTTTACCAGCTAAATGGTCATAGCAAGTTCTAGCACCCTGTAATAGTTTCATTTGGCTAGATTGTTTTAGGGAGCGTACTTCAGGTGGAGGAGAAATCGCTAAGAAAGATTCGAGTAAATGAGCAATTTCTTCGTCTGCTAATTGAAAATATCGATGACGACCTTGTTTCTCTACTTTCACAAGTTTACCATCTACTAACTTTGCAAGATGAAAGCTAGCAGTCTGGGGCTTAATAGCTGCCATATAAGCTAATTCACTGGCAGTGTGAAAACGACCATCCATCATACTAGCAAGCATCGTAGCTCTTGAAGTTTCCCCAAGAAGCGAAGCGATTTCAGCCATGTTTGGATTAATACCCATTTGTCACAGTCCTTTCTGTACTCCATATTTCGATTTTCGTATAAGTATTTATCGTTTACAATAATACATAAAAAGGTGGTAGTAAATAGCTATGAAAACATATTATGCCGTAATTTTCACATCACAAAGAACAGACGAGGATGGAGAAGGCTATGCCAAGATGGCAGAAATGATGGATAAACTAGCACAAAAACAGCCCGGTTTTCTCCGTGTAGAAAGTGCCAGAAATGCAGAAGGGAAAGGCATTACTGTATCCTATTGGGAATCACTAGAGGCAATTCAGGCATGGAAAGACAATTCAAAACATTTAATAGCACAGCAATTCGGGAAAGAGAAATGGTACATGCAGTACAATGTGGAAATTTGTACAGTCATAAAAGATTATTCTTACATAATGTAATTAAATCGAACGCCATGTCCTATGGCAATTTAACCGTAGCGAAAGAAAGGCGACAGCTATATTGTTTTTTGCGCGTTAGTAGCAATGTATTAGCTGAACCTGCCATACAAGTATACAAGAATTTAGATCCAGCAGTATTAGATGTTGATCTGCAACAACAAACAGCCATTGTATCTTATCGACAAACGAAGCGAGAAAGTGCAGATAGTATCGTATTATCATATGATATGAAAAACCATCGCATTATTTGGAAAGAAAATATAGGTGTTGTTAACGCTGAGCAAAAAAATCCGGGTGTTCGTACATTAGAGAACTACTATGCGATTCAAGCAGGAGATGAGTTTTTGTTGTTAAATAAGGACACGAAAAAAGAAATGTTCAGATATCAGCTACGTTGGAATCGCCCAATTCAGTGATAATTAAAGAGCGAAGAATTATTTATCCCCTCCAAGTAACGACTTGTGAGGGGATTTTTTATAGAGTTGCTCAATATATCATAAAATGATATATTATTTAGTGATATATCGTTTTATGATATATTGGAGGTGTAGACAATGAAATCATTAGAGCAGTTAACTGATTCTGTTTTTTATATTATGGCTGCCTTAACGGAGCCTCGACATGGCTATGCGGTCATGAGTTTAATAGAGGAGACAACAAAGGGTACTTTCGTAGTTGGTCCTGCATCCCTTTATACAATTATTAAAAAACTATTAGCTGAACAACTTATTCAGCTACATGATGATTCGGATTCTCGGAGAAAAGTCTATGTCTTAACGGATAAAGGTCGAGATATATTGCTTGAAGATATTGAAAGAAGAAAGGTCATGATTCAGTTGGCAGAGCAGGGACTACAAAGGGGGCAAAAATAATGCGAAATAAGAGATATATGGCATCATATGGGTTAGCTTTTTCTGAGGAGCGCGATATGAAAAAATTAAGCGAAGAAGCGGCAAAAGGTTGGCATTTAAAAAGATTTCGATGTGCTGGCTATGGTCTAGAGAAGGGTGAACCACAAGACGTCATTTTTAGTATTGATTATCGTAAATTACCGAAGAGTGAAGAAGAGGAGTATTTTGAGCTATTTGCTTACGGTGGCTGGACACATGTTTGTTCTAGTACTGATATGCATATTTTTAAGGCAGCACCAGAAACTACACCCATTTATAGTGACGCTGAGTCTTCTATTGATAAATTAGCACGTCTTGCAAAGCCTGTAAACCTAGCAGCATCTATTGCTCTTGCTATAACGATGGTTTTGTGGGTAATTATGACATTTGCCACTGGAACAATTCAACACATTGCGGACCAAGGATTTATATATTCCTTTGTTTTTACTGTTCCTGCAGTAATGACTTCTGGTGGAGTTTACTATCATATGTGGAAAAACCTACGATTAAAATCCAAGCATATATAAAGAACGAACAGCTGAAGCTTATCAGCTGTTTTTTCATGTTGTTGAAAATTAGTATGTCAATGAAATACAAAATGGGGGGTGATTTCCGTTGCAACTAGGGTGTTCGATGAGCCGCTTGGTCCAACATGATGTTTTATGTGCGAGATCGTAGTGCTACGAACACTAAATCACAGGTAAAATTTACTTAATGTCGAAGTAATATATGTAGAACATTAGAATATAGATAGCTAATTGCTTTTATATTTACAAACTAGGCATGTCCAATATTTGATGACAATATAATAGTACAGTTGCCTACATTAATTGGTAATACACTTGCAAAGTAGAAAAACCATAACTTACTACTCGTTGAGAAAGGATAGGATGATGGAATGAATATTGGGAATAGCATAGCGCTTATTGTAAGTCTGATTTTTTCAAGCATTTTGGTTCGGGCAATATATCGCGTTTTTGTGAAAAAGAAAGTACCTACTATGGCGTATACACCATTTGATAATGCCATGGATGGTGGAAGTAAACATGACAATTAAGTGAGTGGTGGTTACAAACATCAAACAGTAGGGGTGCAGGCTTCATATAACTAATAGTATAAAATATGAGAATCTACTATTATTTCAATATGAGATAATAGTAGATTATTTTTCTTTTATCGATAATAAGATTTATGAAGGAATTTTATCCTGTATTTGGTATTATTTATTCAAGGGATAGTCAATAATTTTGTGTAAATGACAATCTACCCTTTTTTTATAGATCAAAGAATGATTTTGTTTTGGGAAGGTTAACTCTTCCATTTTCGCTTTGCGTAACTTAACTTCGCTCGTGACTGATTGAAACAGTTACTTTATATGAACTCGCAGAAGATTATTATTCTAAATAATTTGTAAAAGCATACTATTCGGATTTATTTTGGGGGATATTATGATTCAAGGTTCTTGGAGAGCATTGGTATGGATTGGATTATCAGAATTATTTGCATTAAGCTTGTGGTTTAGTGCATCTGTGATTGCACCCGAATTAATTGAAATTTGGAACCTTAGCTCCAATTCAGAAGCTTGGCTTTCAGCTGCTATTCCTATTGGCTTTGTAATAGGATCATTGTTTAGTTCCTATTTTGGGGTAGCGGACCGCTTTAATTCCCGAAAGATTTTTGCGATTTCAGTTTTTCTAGGCGCAATATTAAATGTCTTACTAATTCTAGTCCAGGTATTCTACTTAGAATTTTAACTGGAATAACTCTTGCCGGTGTCTATCCAATAGCAGTGAAAATTTTATCACAATGGTTTCCACAAAAACGTGGGTTTGCAATCGGAGTCTTAATAGCTGCATTAACATTAGGATCATCATTACCACATTTTGTAGTTATGTTTTTCTCTTCGTTAAATTGGAAACTCGTGATAATTAGTACTTCAGGATTGGCTTTATTATCGGCTATAATAGTTACTTATATTTTAGAAGATGCACCGATTGTACCCAATAAATCGCCTTTCTCTTTAAAATTAATAAAAAAAGTTGTTTTGAATAAACCGGTAATGCTTGCGAACTACGGTTATTTCGGGCATATGTGGGAATTGTATGCGATGTGGACATGGCTTCCAGCTTTTTTGACAGCTAGTTTTTTAACTTATTCACCAGAAATTCCTCATTGGTTTATTGCATTATCCTCCTTTATTTCAATAGGAATTGCTGGAGGGATTGGTTGTGTGATAGGAGGACTAATCTCGGATAAAATCGGAAGAGCCAATTTAACGATTATTTCTATGTTTATTAGTGCTATCTGTTCGCTAGTAATAGGTTTTACATTTGGGCAGTATATTTGCTTAACGTTAATAATCTCCATGATTTGGGGGATGTCTATCATATCTGATTCCGCCCAATTTTCTGCTGCAGTTTCAGAAATAGCCGATGTTGATTATGTAGGTACAGCCCTTACTTTTCAAATGTGTATTGGTTTCTTACTTACTATATTTTCAATAAACCTAATCCCGATTATACAGAGGATCATAGGTTGGGAGTGGGTCTTTACAATATTAGCGATTGGACCTATTCTTGGAATTGGATTTATGGTCAAATATAGACGTTACGAAGTACTAATGAGAAACGTCTATATTTGTAACTTTTAGGTATTATCTCTATCACAAAAAAATGAATAGCCTCAAAAAAATCCAATTGTTTTGATTATTTCAAAACAATTGGAATAATTTAGTGGTAAATCAATGTTTTTTAAGTATGAAGCTTAGGCTTTCTTTCCTTTCGGGTATCCGATGAGGATAGCGATGGTTCCGCAAATTCCTATAAGAACTGGATAGAAAGAGTATTGTAACATGCTCACTGGTGAAATTCCGGCTACACTTGCGGCTGCCAGGAATTGGGCTCCGTATGGTAGAAGGCCTTGAATCGTACAGGAGAAAATATCTAATATACTTGCGGACTTTCTTGGCTCAATCTCATACTGTTCAGCAATATTTTTTGCAAGCGGACCAGCAATTAAAATAGCAATCGTGTTATTGGCCGTCGATAAATTAGTTAGGCCTACAAGACCGGCAATACCAAATTCAGCACCTTTTTTCGATTTAATTCTTTTTGTTGCAAGGTGAAGTAGAAAATCAATCCCTCCGTTAAACTTTATAACCTCCACCATTCCAGCTATTAATATCGCAAGGAATGCCATTTCATACATGCCTGACATTCCTTCGCCGATCTTTTGAAAAAGGCTCATTAAATGATAGCTGCCATCCGCTAAGCCAACAGCCCCGGCGAGAACAATCCCAGATGCCAGAACAAGGAAAACATTCATTCCAGCTAACGCTAAAATAATGACCAAAACATAGGGAACAATTTTTACCCAACTATAGCTTAAATGCTCCACTTGTGCAGTTTCACCCATTGTAATGAACCCTAAAATAAGGCTCGTTACAATAGCTGCCGGCAACACAATCCAAAAATTCACCTTAAATTTATCCTTCATTTGTGCACCTTGTGAACGAACGGCAGTAATGGTTGTATCTGAAATAAAAGATAAATTATCGCCAAACATTGAACCGCCAACAATTGCTGCCATTACTAAAGCCATGGAAAGCTCGATATGCTCGCTTATGCCAACTCCAATTGGCGCTAGCGCAACAATCGTCCCCACCGATGTACCCATTGATAGGGAAATAAAGCAGGCAATGATGAATAAGCCTACGACAAGCAGATTTGGCGGAACGACCGATAAAGCAAAGTTTACAGTGGAATCCACTGCCCCCATGCCTTTTGCTACCGCTGAAAAGGCCCCAGCCAAAAGAAAAATAACAACCATCAGCATGACATTTAAATTTCCTGCGCCTTTGCAAAAAATATCAACCTTTTGCGCAAACGATTCTTTTCGATTCATCGCTAAAGCGACAGCGCCTGAAATGGAAATGGCTACAATAACAGGAAAGGCGTAAAAATCACCTGTAATAACCCCTGAACCAATAAATAAAATCAAAAAAACAACAAATGGGATCAGCGCCCATGGATTCTCTTTCTTCATGTCTACCTCCAAAAATAAAATTGGACACGTCTTTTGTCCATTCTTTTTACGAAAAAAGGCCTCTTCTTGTATCAACAAGAAGAGGCCTTATATCTATAAAACACTCCTCTTATCTATCAAGCCTTTGCCTGCTGGATTTGGCACAGTAACTTAAATCATAAGTTCCGCTGCCGAGATTTCATCGGGCCAGTCCCTCCATCTCTCTTGATAAGAAGCAAATATATTATTTTTTTTCACAATAATAAATATTATAATAAAAAGTCGATATTTGCAACATATTTTTAATCAAGCTTGATTAAAAGCTATATTAATTAAGGAGATTGAACAAGTAAGAGGATAGGAAAGTGTGAATTTTTGGTGCCGCTATTGAAGGCTTTAATAGTCTAACGCAGCACAATTTGATTTAACAACTAAAAAGGGAAAAAGAAGGCGCCCTTAGAAGTAGGGGCGCCTAAAACATTTGTGGTAAAAATTCCGTCATAAAGCGTTGATTTTTACGTAGCCATATTTTTAAAATCATACGATGTGTTAGGAGGCGTTGTCTTTTTTGTGGTCTAGCCTTTGCCTCTATTAAACTTTGTAGTAGAGTACATGTTTCTGTTGCAAATGCTTGAGGGTCAACTAGGACGTCAAGCTTATAATCAATTAATTGTACCGCCTGTACCTTTGCAAGTAATTGTGCAAAGCGTGTATTCATTTCTGGAAAGTTTTCTTCTAGTTCTAGGTCGATTAAACTATATAGTGTTTGTTCAATGTCAGCTTCGAGTGCTTGTAATTGTTTAATGGATGGCTGTGTCAAAAAATCACCTCTAGTTTTTTAAAAATGCGGCTACACAAGGTAAAAGCCAAGAGCAGCGAAAAGTAAACCGAATAAAACGGTAATGCCTATATAAACAATCGCTTGTCTCCATTTTTGCTGCTCTAAGAGCGTCAAACATTCAAAACCGAATGTCGAAAAAGTCGTATAGGCTCCTAAAAAACCAATCCCTATAAAATGCCAAATCCAATCACTTGGATGTAGCGCAAATAAAAAGCCAAGCGCAAAAGACCCAGTTATATTAATAAAAAATGTTGCCCATGGGTATGTATGGACAATCAATTTTCCTAGATAAAATCGTGTTAGTGCACCCAAAAATCCACCGATGCCAATAATTATCATACGATGCGCCCCTTTGCTAGTTTAAATCCTAGCCATGCACAAGCTAAACCGCCAAAAACACTTGCTAAAATATAAAGAACGGCTTGGAGCCATTTACTATCCTGCAAAAGTAATAGTGTTTCTAAAGAAAATGTCGAAAAGGTTGTAAAGGCACCAAAAAAGCCAGTACCAATTCCTATAATAACAGGCGTTCGCTTTGTAAACGTAGTAAATAGCCACGCTAAACAAAAGCAGCCAATTAAGTTCATACAAAGTGTCGCAAATGGAAAACCACCGTTATTTGAAAGTGCTAGACCAAGGTTATATCGACAGATGGCACCCAAAAATCCGCCAATTCCAACAGCTAAAAATGATTTCAAAGTAAAGACTCCTTACTAAAATGTCTATATTAAAAAGTGTATCATGTGAACAACATTTTAGATATTTTTCTATAGATATATAGAAAATATCACCGTTTTACGATTTTTATATTTCCTTCCAAAATACTTCGTAGTTAATGTCCATATATCATAACAAAATTTTAGTTCTAAATAAGAAACTCTTTAGTATTTCAAACACTATTACATCGTTCAATTGAAATCCGACAACGGTTAATCCGTTGACAGAAAACCCGCTAACGGAAAAAACAATAATACAAAAATAATAATAACAATAGAGCTGATGCCTTGAAAAGCGCACAGTAAAGTTCAAAACAATAAACGATGCTTCAGTTTGACGTTCGTGTCTCTTCTATTCAACTTGCACCGATGGATGTTGGCGTAGCAAAGATGGATGGCATTTTTACACCCTTAATGGAAAGCAGGGGACAGTCTCCGTGTTTACTATTCTTTAATTTATTGGGAGGATGGGCGATAAATTAACGTTAGGTGATAAATTTAAAAAGTTAGGCGATAAGTTAAAAATGTTGGGTGATAAATTTAAAAATTAGGGTGATAAATCTAAAAATTGTTCCGATCAATTGCTGGAAGCCCCTTTCGAACTAGATTTGTTCGTTTAGGGTCTTCTAGAATTGAAAAATTTGTATTTAACACAGTAATCGTATTGTCAAATTGTAGGAAAACAAGGATACTACTTACAGTTTTTTTGAACTTGATTCTTTTTTACCATTCTGCCAGCTACTTAACACAAGTACAACGTGTTTTTGCTGTTGCAAACATGTCATAATTTATTATTACTATAATTGACCTTTAACATTGTCAATGACAGTATCAAAGTCTTTATTGGAATCGACACTTTCCGTTATTGTAAAAACATATCCATCTGGATCTTCTAAAGTTAATTCTTTTGCATTCCATGGTTGAACTGTCGGTTTTTGAATGATATTTGTTTCATTTTCCAGTGCAGCTTGATAAATACTATGAATATCACTAGAAAATAAATTAATAATGACTGAGTCACAAGTGTTGACTTCTTCATCCTGTAATAACATCAAATCTTGGTACTTTGCGCCTCTTAAATGTATCATTGAAGTTGTTCCGTTAGCATCTGAAAAATCAAATACTGAATTGAAATTTAGTACATTCCCATACCATTCTTTTGACTTTTCAATATCTCTTACTTTTAGCTTTACAAATAAGGGCATTTGATAAAATTCATTCATGTCTATTTCCTCCTTTAGGTTAATACAAACTAACCATAAAGGTTTACGCAGCGTTAAAGTCAATACAAAAAGTTATAGATTTTTTATTTTAAATTTTAGGATTTTAGCAATTCATCGCTTTAAAGCGTTAATTTTTTCCTAAAAAACAGAAAAAATAACAGTGAGTTAGTTGACAAATATTTCTAAAGTATGATAATCTTCAATAACACTATAACAATCTTAAGTAAAGGAGGGCATGACGATGTTAATTTTACCAGTATCATATCAAAGTACAACTGCATACATTGTCCATGTCTTCTAACATTTTTTTGCGTTGCAAATAAATGGCATGGGTAACTCCTTGCCTTTTATGAAGAGACACATGCTCTTTTTTTGGGAGTATGTGTCTTTTTTGTTGCAAAAAAGTGTTGTAGTGATCATAAAAAAGGAGTGCATGTGTATGCGAAACAAAGTACAAAAAATGATTTTCATCAAGAAATTTATGGAGAGTGGGTAGCAAAGTTTTAACAGCACTTGAGAAAGAAGGTTATAACGTATGTTTGATGTTTTAAGTAAATTAAGCTGGTTTTTCAAGAAATACTGGAAGCAATATACAATAGCCGTTACGCTCTTAATGATTGCGAGTGGCTTAGAAGTTGTTCCACCGTATTTACTAGGGTCAATTATTGATATATTGACTGCTGGTGAAATGACACCAGCTCTTTTAACGAAGTATATTTTGATTTTCGTGTGTATCATGATTGGGGGTTATGCCCTTAATTTTGTGTGGCAATTCAGATTATTTGAAGGGGCTATTAACTTAGAGAAAATTTTACGCCGCAACCTTATGCAGCATTTTTTGCGTATGACACCAACTTTTTATGAAAAAAATCGTACTGGGGATTTAATGGCCCGTGCGACGAATGATTTAAACGCTGTGTCGCTGACTGCTGGGTTCGGGATTATGACATTGATTGATTCCACAATTTACATGGGCTTTATTATTTTTGCCATGGGTTTTATGATTTCGTGGAAGCTTACTTTTTTTGCAATGCTGCCAGTACCAATCATGGCCATCCTTATTCAATATTTAGGGAAGATTGTGCATGAACGCTATATGAAGGCGCAGGATGTTTTTGGAGAGCTGAATGATAGTGTTCTAGAGTCGGTTGCAGGAGTGAGGGTTGTACGGGCATACGTACAAGAAAAAAAGGACGAAACAAATTTTGCAGAGATGAGCGAGATTGTGTATGAAAAAAATATGCATACTGCAAAAATTAACGCCTTATTTGGACCGATTACAAAGGTCGGTACTGGGATTAGTTATGTTGTAGCGCTTGGCTATGGTGCTCATTTAGTAGCGATTGAGGCTATGACAGTTGGGCAGCTTGTAACGTTCAATGTTTACTTGGGGCTAGCAGTTTGGCCAATATTTGCAATTGGGGAACTTATCAATGTGATGCAGCAAGGCAACGCTTCACTTGATCGTGTACAGGAAACGCTAAACTACGAGATGGATGTTCGAAATATTGCAAATCCCCAAATGATTTCAACACCAAGTGGGATTGGCTTTGATGATTTAACATTCCAATATCCAATGAGTCAGGTGAAAAATCTCCAGCAAATTTCGCTGTCGTTGAAAAAGGGGCAAACACTTGGGATTGTCGGTAAAACAGGAGCGGGTAAAACGACCTTCCTACGACAATTATTACGCGAGTATCCAATCGGTGAAGGACAGCTATCGATTGATGGAGTCGATATTACTGCACAAACGAAGGAGCAGTTACTCGACTGGATTGGTTATGTTCCACAGGATCATGTTCTATTCTCACGTACTATTCGTGAAAATATTTTATTTGGGAAAGAGGATGCTACACAGTCTGAATTGCAGCAGGCGGTTCGTGCAGCATACTTTGAAAAGGATTTAAAAAATTTACCAATGGGCTTAGAGACACTTGTTGGTGAAAAGGGTGTATCTCTTTCAGGTGGTCAAAAGCAACGTGTTTCAATTGCACGTGCTCTTATTAAAGACCCTGAAATTTTAATGCTTGATGACTCGCTTTCTGCTGTAGACGCCAAAACAGAGGCAAGAATTATTGAGAATATACAGCGAGAACGACAAGACAAAACGACGATTATTACAACACATCGTTTATCAGGAATTCAGCACGCCGATTTAATCATCGTGCTAGATGAAGGCCAAATTGTAGAGCAGGGAACACATGAGCAGCTTCTTTCACTACAAGGATGGTATAAAGAGCAATTTGACCGTCAGCAGCTAGAAGGAGGTGCCTCATGAGTACGGGTCAACGTTTAACACGCTATGCAATGTATTTTAAAAAACCGATACTACTTGGATTATTTTTCTTAACAATCGCCGTTTTTACGGAGCTTGTTGGGCCGTTTATTGCGAAGCATATCATTGATAATTACATGACAATTGGCCGCATTGAATTTAAACCAATTACTTGGCTATTAGTTGTCTATTTACTTTTAGCAATAGCTACAGCTGTTTTACGCTATTTTATGTATATCTATTTACAAATGGGTGCTAACCGTGTTGTACAAAAATTACGTAAAGATGTATTTGAGCATATTCAAACATTGCCAATTCAATACTTCGATAATTTACCAGCAGGGAAAATTGTAGCCCGTGTCACGAATGATACTGAGGCTGTTCGTAATTTATACGTTCAAGTACTTTCAAACTTCGTTACAAGTTTAATTTCTATTGTGGGTGTTTATATCGCACTCTTCATTTTAAATTGGAAAATGGCATTCCTAGCACTGGCTATGGTACCAGTCGTTTATTTATGGATGATTTTATACCGTAAAGTTGCTTCGAAATATAATGATGTTATTAGAACGAAAATCGCCGATATTAACGCAATGATTAATGAGTCAATTCAAGGGATGACGATTATTCAAGCATTCCGTCGTGAGCAGCAAATGACGAAGGAATTTGATGACATGAATAATGAGCATTATGCATATGAGCGCAAGCTGCTTTTCCTCGATTCTGCAACTTCCTTCAACCTTGTTAATACATTAAGACTTCTTATGTTTACGATCTTTATTTTTTACTTTGGTACACAGTCATTTACAGCAACGGAAGTTATTTCTGCGGGGACATTATATGCCTTTGTCGATTATTTAACGCGATTATTTAATCCGATAACGAATATTGTCAATCAATTTTCTCAGCTTGAACGCTCACTTGTTGCAGGGAAGCGTGTCTTTGAGGTGTTAGATATTAACGGGGAACCAGTATCTGAAAAAAGTTTACCTAGATATAAAGGGAATGTGGTGTTCGAAGATGTTTCCTTTGCTTATAAAAATGATGAATACGTATTGAAAAACCTATCATTTGAAGCACACCAAGGTGAAACCATTGCCTTAGTTGGTCATACAGGATCTGGGAAAAGTTCTATCATGAACTTATTGTTCCGTTTCTATGACCCTTCTAAAGGGAAAATTACGATTGATGGCATTGATATTACTTCGGTTCCTCGCCAAACAATGCGTGAACATATGGGCATTGTTCTACAGGATCCATACTTATTTACAGGCACTATTGCTTCGAACGTTAGCCTGAATAATCCTAAAATTTCACGTGAAAAAATAGAAACCTCATTAAAAGCTGTTGGCGGTGATCGTGTTTTAGCGAACTTGCCAAATGGCTATGATGAGCCAGTTATTGAGAAGGGGAGCACACTGTCATCTGGACAGCGTCAGTTAATTTCCTTTGCGCGTGCGCTTGCCTTTGACCCGGCTATTTTAATTTTAGATGAGGCTACTTCTAATATAGATACGGAAACAGAGGAGATTATTCAGCATGCGATGGATGTGCTAAAAAAAGGACGTACAACATTCATTATCGCTCACCGACTTTCTACTATTAAAAATGCAGATCGTATTCTTGTCTTAGATCGAGGTAAGATTGTGGAGCGTGGTACACATGATGAATTAATAGCGCAGGGCGGCATTTACGAAAAAATGTATCAAATGCAGGCGAATTCATTGCAATAATTTATGGAATACGTGAAGCCCCACTCTATGAAAAAAGTGGGGCTTTCTATTTAAGATTTTATATTTTTAAAGACATTGACAACAAAGAGCAGCACTGAAATTGCCACTGCGATACCGCCACCAGATACAAAGAGTTCAAATAACCAGCGTGGTACATCTATATAAACCATCATCATACCGACTAAGAGGAACGGCAATCCGATATTGTAAAACCAAAATTGTGCTTTGGCTAAACCTGTCTCGGCGGCATCTTTATATACAGAATAAATTAAGCCGATTAAACCAGTTGTTAGCCAACCTACTACACCAATATGTGCATGTGTCGTCTTCCAGTCGAGTTGATTTGTATAATGCATAAACAGTCCAAAGGCCATAACAATCACTAAATATAAAACTGAAATCTTTATCCATTTAGCACCCATTTAATAAACAACTCCTTTCCCGAAATTTATTTAGCTAGCTATTACAGTTTATTCTTGTCGAATAAAAAAGATGACATTTTGTAAAATAAAAAAGTGTTTTATTGTAAAATGCTAATTTTTTCCGTAGAATAAAAGCGTGAAAAGTAGAAATTTGCCAATTGGAGGGTCTATGAAAAAGAAAATTAATTTTTTAATAATGATTTTAATGGTCTGTTACTCGACCATCATCTTTGTTGAGAAGGCAGGTGCTAGTGAGCAAATGATGACAACAAAAGTGAATAGCATTATTGCGAAGAGTTGGAAGAACAACGAGTACAGTATTACCGTACGAGATATAGAAACAGGTAATGTGCTCTACAATAATAATGGTGAAAAAATGATACGTCCTGCTTCTACGCACAAGCTTTTAGTTAGTGCCGCTGCATTGGATTTATTAGGACCAGATTATCGCTTTGCGACGAAGTCGTATGTCGATGGATCAATTGAAAATGGTGTACTTTACGGTAATATTTATTTACAGGGCGGGGGAGATCCAACGCTTTTACCTAGTCATTTAGAGTCATTCGCCAATGGCCTGAAAAAAATGGGTATCTCTAAAATTACGGGTTCTTTAATCGGGGATGATACTTGGTTTGATGCAGATCGCTTACCGAAGGGTATTGTACCTCAAGAAGAGAATCAACCTTATGCTTCACGTATTTCAGCGTTAACGATTTCGCCAAATGATCAATATGATATAGCAAATGTGCAAGTGAAAGTGACAGGCTCAAAGGTTGGCACTACAGCTAATGTTCAGCTTGTTCCGTTTGCAAGTACTATCCCGGTTGTTAACAACACAAAAATTGTTAAAAAGGGCGAGAAAAGTACTGTGAAAATTACAAGAGAATATGGTACAGATCGAATTATTGTAACGGGTAACTTACCAGCAGGTTCACAGAAAAGTACATATGTAACGGTCTTTAATCCAACCCTATATACACTCGATGTATTTCGGGAAAAATTAGTAGCAAAAGGTATCCAAACAATGCCTCTTGAATCTGGGAAGGTACCTGAAAATGCACAGCAAGTGGGTATTTCGTATTCAAAGCCATTAACTGAGATTAACTTTAAATATTTAAAGTTAAGCATTAATGGCATGGGTGATATGTTGACAAAACAACTTGGACGAGAGTTACTCGGGGAAGGAAGCTGGTCGGCTGGCATCCAAGCAATTCGTACATATGGTAGTGATAATGAGCTTACTATGGATCAGTGGTATTTTGAAGACGGTTCAGGTTTAAGCCATCAAAATCGAGTTAATAGTATGCAAGAAAGTCTATTATTATATAAAATTCGAAGTAAATCCTGGTATAACTCATATTTAGATGCATTACCGCATGCAGGAAGAAAGGGCAGCCTTGTTGGTGCGACTTTAGAAAATCGTATGAAGGGCTATAGTGTATCTGCTAAAACAGGCTATATTTCTGGAACATATTCTTTGAGTGGATATGTAAAAGGAAAAAGTGGCAAGTGGTATATCTTTAGTATTTTGACACAGGCGAATAAAACTTCAGCCATCCCAACTATTGATGAAATTGTTAAACAGATTGCAAATGAAATGTAAGCTTAATTGCTTAAATGAGCATGTGCAAAGACGATAAAAGTAAAAATCTCGCTAGTTCGCTTTTGTGATGATGAAAAAAGCTATACTAGAAAACAAAAAGCTATTTTTAAGCTGAACTAATTTTTGTATTAGTTCAGCTTTTATGTATGATTAAAGCTATAATTTGGAAAAGTGATGCTGGTAGATACTGAAGTAATACCCCAATCAACCCAATCAATTCCCAAGTCTGATGGAAAGGGCATTCCTAAGAAGCCTAGATGGAACAATTCTTAATATAATGCAAAACCACGGTGATCATCAGTTATTCGAATATGGAAGAATAGAAAAGGTATTTGGAAACGATCCATATGACATCACATTAAGAGTGACCGGATTTGAAGGTGCGCATAACCCTCCATACAAGTTAATACGTATGACTATTCGTATACCTGGTGACAAAAAAGAGAATACCAATTATACTGTTTCATCTTCTTCTCATCGACATATTTCAAACAAAGAATTTGAGAAGTTAACTAAATATACGTATGATTAAAGTAAATATCTTATGGGCCAGCCTGGATAGTATAATTCCTTGATAAACAATCTGCCCCGATTGTTGAACACAAGTTAAACAACACTCTTAAGCTAAGCTGTTTCATTAGTTGAATTACGGATAAAAAAATAAAACATAGTGGAATCAAATAAAGTTTTTTGTCATAAAGTTAGCTGACACTAAATAAATGAGGGGGTATTTATAAATAAAAAGATTAGGATGTCGTGCATTTAGTAAATACTAGTGTACGTCTTTTTTTCGTCCAATATGCATATAATTAGACTATATTAACTTTTTTCCAACTTAAAACGTCAAAAAGAGGGGTAAATTTTTTTGCAAGAGAGGACTTATGTATGGAAAAAAATATGAAACGCTCTAAGGAAAAAAAGAGCAAGAAGAAAATTTGGCTATGGATAGTAGGTAGTTTATTAACAATTTTTTTAATTTTTATAGGTACTGCTTATTATACAATCCAAAAAACGATGAATAAAATAAATACACCATTACTTGAAACGACAGGTGATGAACATAAAGAACAAAAAATAGTTACGAAAAAAGATCCGTTTTCTGTGTTAATGCTTGGAGTGGATGAACGTAAAAATGATAGTGGCCGTTCTGACACGATGATAGTCATTACCGTGAATCCTGAAAAACATACGATGAAGATGCTCAGTATACCTCGAGATACTCGTACAGAAATTATTGGACATAATTCCGTCGATAAAATTAACCATGCCTATGCATTTGGAGGCGTTCCAATGGCGGTGAAAACGGTGGAGCACTTTTTAGATATACCAATTGATTATTATGTATTTATTAATATGGAAGGCTTCCTACAAATTATCGACACGATTGGTGGGGTAACAATTGATAACGACATGGATTTAACTTATAACGCCTACCATTATCCGAAGGGGGAGATCACTTTAGATGGTGATAAGGCACTGATTTTTTCACGTATTCGTTATGAAGATCCCCGTGGTGATTTTGGTCGTCAAATTCGACAACGTCAAATTATTGAAGCAGTTCTGAAAAAAGCCTCTTCGACATCTTCTATTTTATTAAAGGCTACAGATATGCTTGATGTAGTAGGAGACAATGTCCGTATGAATTTTACGATGAAGGACTTAATCCAGTTACAAAGTATTTATAAAAAAATGGATGGTAATATTGATCAGTTATCATTTAAAGAGGGAAATGGTAAAAGGATTGATAATATATGGTATTTCATGCCTGAAGAGACAGAGCTAGAAAAAATAAAATCGGAATTAAAAGCCAGTTTGCAATAAAAACTTAGGTGTGACAATTTGAGTATGATAGCTGTAAATCTATTGACAATGAAGGGAGGGAGATCAATGAATGGGAGGACCCAGGTGCTTAGGTATACAGCTCTAAACAATTGCATGCAAAGCTATGTGCCTAAGCGTAAGGTTCAAAAAAGTCGAGTCAGTTCAGCCATGCGACATTTACAACTATTGTGTTTAAAAATTTTTATGTGAAAAATAAAAAAATCATTCAGGTAGGGTGCATGCCTAGTTGAATGGTTTTTTTATTTTTTTCAGCAGGTATCCAACACGCAAAAAAATAGAGGAACTCAGTCTAAGAATGCCACGTCCTGTGGCATTACTGAAATGATCGATATCGTGTATGCCATCATGTAGGCCAAAGTACATAGCCTATTTCGGACGCATTATGCCGTGGCATAAGTGTTTTGAATTGGGTGTTTGAAAAATCAGGAAATTGCTGTATAATTTTATTAGAAATGGTTGAGGGAGTGATTGTGTTGATTATAGGCACAATTTTATTAGTAGTTGCAGTACGTGCAGGTATTGGTTTAGCAGTCGACTTAATTAATAGCAGCATCACTCTACTACACAAAGTAACCATTCATACTCGGAAAACAAAAGAATAGGATGCATCTAGGCAAAGTTATAAAGTAACTTTGTCTATTTTTGTGGCTCATAATCAATTTAGGGAAGGCATTTGTTAAATCGTAGGAGCCTAGTTTAGGACCAACCGAATTTGTTTGTTTGGGACCTAGATTTTAGGTTGACCTGATCAGTTTTCTATTTGACCTAAGCGTCATAGATGAGACCCTGGAGCTGAAGAGAAGTAGATCTCCCGATGCCCCTGGAAAGCCTCTAGTCGGAACAGAAAATCAACCTCATGTTTTGCTGATGAGTCATTTTGGTGAACTTGGAACAATTTATGTGATTAATTCGTCAATAAACTGTAAAAAATGTTATACTATAAAAAAACAGTATCGGGGAATGAGCATGCAAGAAGAGAAATCAAGTTTCAAAAAAGAATTAATATCTTATCTTAAAATTATAGTGATTACAGCTATAGTTGTTTTAGGCTGTAAGCAATTCTTATTTGCACCGATTAAAGTGCAAGGGGCTTCTATGTACCCAACTTATCATGATAAAGATATTATTATGGTAAGTAAAATGAGCAAAATTGAACGCTTTGATCAAATTGTTTTTCAATCACCAACAGAAGATGAACTCTATATTAAACGAGTAATTGGCCTACCAGGTGATACAGTTGAAATGAAAGACGATGTTTTGTATGTAAATGGCAAAGCTTATAAAGAAGATTATGTGAATCGTCAAACCGATGATCCTAATCAATTACGTATTACAGAGAATTTCACATTAGAGCAATTATTAAATGAAAAAAAGGTTCCTGAGGGTATGTATTTTGTGCTGGGGGACAACCGTTTGAAAAGTTCTGATAGCCGCCACTATGGCTTAATTTCTAAAGATGCCATCTATGGTGAAGCTAAATTAACAATATATCCGTTTAGTCGTTTCCATATCGGTCCAAAATAAATAATTGGGATTTTCAGTGAAAAAAGAGGCAGCGCTTGTGTTGCCTCTTTTTCCACTTTTTTAGTTGGCTGATAACGCTTGACAAACTTTATAAGTGGGGTAATAGACACAAACTGTTGAATTTTCAACTGTTTCTCTTATGGGGATTTGCTGTTTGCTGAGACTAGGAGAAATGATTGCTTGTTTATCGATTGAGAGCTCTTCTATTACTGGTTCTACACCATAAAACAACAATAAAAAATAGCATACTAAACCTACTATACGCAAACAATCACCTCGCAATATTCTGTTATATTAGTATGTATGGTCAAACTTAAAAAAATATAAGTAAAATCTAAAATTTCTCTCTTTTGAAATGATTTTTTATTCGGTAAACGTTTGTATTTCAATGATTGAAAGGTATAGTAAACCGATTTTATGAAATAAATGTTGTCATGCAAAATTCAATATGCTAATATAGCTAACGTAAATATTTGATCTGTATAACCTCAATGATATGGATTGAGGGTCTCTACCAGGAACCATAAAATCCTGACTACAAAAATTTTGCTTTATTTTTGTAGTCAGGATTTTTTTCTTTTAACTTCTTTCAGCAAAAGTCTCCCACCTTTATAAATGGTAAGATGAATGCGGTTTTAAGTCACTTTTCAGCGGTGTCCAAACATCTGTACCTGTCGCGTACAAAAAACATCCGCTGAAAGAAGTTAAAGCCTTCGGCAGATGTCACAGTATCGGTTTTGTGCATGCACAACCCGATTCCGGACGCAATTATGCCGAGGCATAATTGATACCTCTCTACAAAAATGAAAGTGTAACAGAAGGGTGATTATTATGAATTGGAGAGTATATATTCTTGCCGTTACTACCTTTGCAGTAGGATTGGTGGAATTAATTGTAGGTGGTATATTACCAACAATTGCAGAGGATTTAAATGTATCCTTAGCAACTGCGGGACAATTAATTACAATATTTGCTCTTGTCTATGCAATATCTGCTCCTGTCCTTTTATCATTAACCGCAAAAGTGGAAAGGAAGCGCCTTTATCTTATTTCTTTATTTATTTTTACTTTAGGTAATCTGATGACGTATTTTAGTACGACATTCTCGATCGTCATGATTGCTAGAATTTTCACAGCGATGAGTACTGCATTGGTCATCGTTTTATCCTTAACGATTACAACAAAAATTGTTGAATCAAGACATCGTGCAAAAGCTTTAGGGCTTGTTTTCGTAGGTGTTAGTTCTGCACTTGTCATCGGTGTCCCAATGGGGATATTTGTGGCTGAAGCATTTGGATGGCGAGCTGTGTTCTTAGGAATAGCACTTCTTTCAACTGTATCTATGATTCTTATTGCGTTACTGCTTGAAAAAATGCCTGTTGTAGAAGTTGTTCCATTAAAGGCTCAAATTAAATCATTAGCCAATTTAAAAATCTTAAGTGCACAATTAACAACACTATTTATGCTGGCTGGTCATTATATGCTTTACGCATATTTAACACCATTTTTAGTAGAAGCATTTGATATGAGTGCCTCATGGATTAGTATCTGTTATCTAATCTTCGGAATAGCGTCTGTCAGTGGGAATGCTCTCGGTGGTTGGCTAGCTGACAAAATTGGTACTGGTAAAGCCATTCTATTGATTGTATCTACCTTCGCCGTTGTATTATTTAGTATTCCTTACACGATTGTTGCGTTACCACTCTTTTTAGTCGTAACAATTTTATGGGGTGCACTTAGCTGGGCTCTTACACCGCCATTACAAAATTATTTAATACAGACTGATCCAAAAACATCTGATATTCAACAAAGTTTAAATACGGCTGCATTACAAATCGGTATATCCATAGGTTCAGCTGTTGGTGGGGCTATGTTTACTGTTACAGGATCTGCTATGCATTTATCTAGCTTCGGTGTTATTTTAGTTTTATGTGCGCTAGGCTGTGCTATTTTCTCTCTAAAAAGAGCGCCAGTTTCACATGAGGCTGAGCTAGGGCTGAAATCGGCTCACAACAATTAGAGTGGCTCATCGAAATCGAACGCCCCAGGAAAGCGCTTAGTCGGAACAGAAATTACATTAAAGTAATAGCAGGAATTTCCGATGAAATTTGGCCTATCATAAAGCATTTTGCGAAAACGTATATCATGTGAAAAGTTGATTGGAGTGGAGGCTTGGCGATAATCCTTGGGGTCAGCAATAAAGAGGAACAAAGGCTAAAACTATCACGTCCTGTGATAACGCCTTCGTGACCAACATCATGTTGTGGACGCCCCCGGGAAAGCGCCCAGTCAAAACGGAAATCAACCACGTTATGGTAACGAACTTTTAGAGTAAATTTTTTGGTTTAAATATCCAGAAAATACTACTGTAAAAGAAGGACAATTATATAGAGAGATAGAATGTAAGTTTAGAGGAGGTTGGTAAATACATGCAGATAGATTTAACGGAATTTAAAGAATCAAATGTGAAAGTGTTCGCAACGATTGACCAGACGCTTTACCGAAATGTGGGTGCTATTATTTTATATGAAGAGGATTCACACACTTTATCTGTACGAAAATTGAAACGAAAAATCGCTGATCAATATATACCAACAGACGAACTCGAAAACTTTCTGTTCGACTCTCAAGCAGATGCTATAAAATTTACTCATAAGCTTACTAGAATGAGTGCACTCGATTATTTATTAGTATCGAATAAAAAAGCTAAATGATATAAGGTTAATTGGGATTGTCCATAATTTAAAGAGGAGTTAGATACTATCGTTAATTTGACAATCCAGAAATATACAAAGGGCCCATTTTGAGTAATTATATTCAAATGCCCTTTGTATATTTTGATTCATGATAAATAATTTTACTAACTAATAAAAGTGATAGACTTCTCTTAGCTTTTTTAGGTAAAAATAGTTAATAATTATGAACACCCCATGCTCTACATTTCTTGAAGTGTTTTCCCCTATGTAATTTATCAAATGATATCCCTTAAGGACTAATTTTTTAAAAAGAAATTTTATTTAAATTTCCTTCTAGCTGAATTAATACAGCGCGTAGTTATTGCTAGAGCGCTGTTTAATTCGCCAAAGTTATTATTAGCTGATGAACCAATTGGTAATTTGGATAGCCAATCGGGTACGGGCGTAATGGAACTAAGGAGGGTTAGATTGTGCGAAAAAAACACATTTTTATTATTTTGTTCATCATCGCAATACTGCTGCTTGTAACAAGGATTACGTATAATATGGAGATGAATAACATGAGTAATTACCCAATACCTGGAGAGATGGTAGAAATCAATCAACATAATATTCATGTTTATAAAACGGGTGAATCATCAAAAAGTAATTCCAGAATCATATTGCTACCTGGAAGTGGAACGACTTCTCCTTATGCTGATTTCTATCCTCTATATAGTAAATTAAAGGACCAATATGAAATCATTTTATATGAACGTCCTGGCTATGGCTGGAGCGATAAAACAGCTGACGATCGCAATATTGATACAATGGTAGATGAATTACGAGAAACGCTTCAAAGAGTAAATGAGGCTCCTCCTTATGTGTTAGTGGCCCATTCTATGGGGGCCTTAGAAACAATACGTTATGCACAGCGTTACCCGCAAGAAATAAAAGCGCTTGTTTTTATTGATGGCATTAGTCCAACATACGCAAAGAACTTTAAATATACATTCACTAAAAAAATTAGTTGGAATACGATAAAGAGTATCGGTGAAATAGGACTAATTAATGCAATATCTAAAACAGGAGTCCTAGATAAGGTTTTCATTGATATTGATAATTTACCAAAGGACTTACAAGATATAAAAAAATTCATGGCCATAAAAAATATGAACAATTCTACAATGGAGAACGAAATACAAGAGATGAGCTCTAATGGAGAAATAATATTACAAAATGGGACCATAGGAGATATTCAATTACTTTTGTTTAGTGCAACAAATAATGGCTATAAAAATTGGTCACAAACACAAACAGAATTATTGGGGTTATCTACAAATACGAAGCAAGTAGTTTATGAAAACACTAAGCACTACATTCATCATGAAAAAGCTGAACCTATGGCACATGAAATTCAAATATTTTTAGAACAACTCGATTAAAATGTATTCAGGTTTCTTCAATTGTTTTAATTAAACTCTTAATTTTTATGTAAAAGTTGTATTGTAAGATGTGTAACTCAAAAACGCTTTCTGTACGTGAAATAATTAGAGAATCAAAATGCGTCTTCTAAAAAAATTATATTAATAATATCTAGAGAAAACAGTTTGTAATCGCAAGCTGTTTTTTTATTGTACGCCTAGCATGGACGTAATCTAATTGGTACCAGTCAGCCACAAAGATAGAAGTAGTGTTAGCCAAGTGCAAGGCACCTCCTACTCGATAAGGAAATTGTAGAGTTTTAAGTTGTGGATAATCAAGGGCAGAGTTTTCTCTAAGCTAAGACATTATATCCTCGAGGTCACTTCAATCTCTCGAGCGCTTTAACGCAGAGGTTTTATCAGCGATTTTCGTTTGTTCTTTGCCCTTCAACTTTTCATGTAATAAAGATTCTTAATTTCTTAGTAGTACGAGTACTACTGCTCGAAAATTGATGAAATTTACATAAATATAATACAGAATCCATTTTATATGTTTACCTATCAAATAAATATTTAATTTCTATATCGATTATTATCATACTGGAATAGGGCAAGGAATAGATTGTTGTAGTTAAAGTATTTTAGGGGCTCGAGTAGATAGAGAGTCTGATGATTCAATACTATTTTTAGGATATATAAGTTTATCTCTGCCTAAGATAGATAATTCAAAGGGGTCTACTGTTGGGAATCTAACGTATTAACTAATAACAGTATTTTCTCCTGAATCCAGTCAGTGAGAAGGAATTCGGGATAGGATAGCTGCTGTGAGTTACTTAATAATTTCAATTGGAGGGGGAATCGAATGTCAGACTATCATCAACAATCATCAGCTGAAGTTATGAAAAATTTGAACGTGACAGATCAAGGATTGAGTGATTATGACGTTCAAAAGAGGCAAGAAGTGTACGGCTATAATGTATTAAAGGAAGGAAAAAAAACAAGTGCATTCGCCGTTTTCTTTGGGCAGTTTAAAGATTTATTAGTCATTATTTTAATCATCGCTGCTTTCGTTTCATTTCTATTAGGGGAAGTAGGAAGCACGATTGTGATTATGGTTGTCGTTATATTGAACGCTATCCTAGGCACTGTACAGCATATCAAGGCAGAACAGTCTTTGGATAATTTAAAAGCCTTAACCTCTCCGATTGCCAAAGTAATGCGAAATAATCAACTCATAGAGATTTCTTCAGAAGATATAGTCGTTGGGGATCTTCTGTATTTGGAGGCCGGCGATTATATAAATGCAGATGGGAGATTATTAGAAAATCATAATTTGCATATCAATGAAAGCTCGCTGACAGGTGAATCAATCGCTGTAGCGAAAAGTATCGATCCTATTAAGGAAGGCAATGTAACGGTTGCTGATAAAAGGAATATGGTGTACTCTGGAAGCTTTGTGACAACAGGTCGAGGTATTGTCATGGTTACAGCTATCGGGATGCAAACGGAAATCGGCAAAATTGCAAATTTACTCGATACTGCGAAAGAAAAGAAAACACCTTTACAAGTAAGTTTAGATCATTTCGGAGAAAAATTAGCTTTAGGGATTACGTTAATCTGTTTAGCCATTTTCGTGATTGACCTTGTTAGAGGGCGTGCGCTAGTAGAATCGTTTATGTTTGCTGTTTCACTTGCCGTTGCAGCAATTCCAGAAGCATTGAGCTCCATTGTTACCATTGTGCTAGCTTTTGGAACACAAAAAATGGCAAAGGAAAATGCCATTATTCGAAAGCTTTATGCTGTTGAAAGTCTTGGAAGTGTATCTGTCATTTGTTCAGATAAAACAGGAACATTAACTGAAAATAAAATGGTTGTACAAGAGGTATATGTGGATGAAAAAGTTATTCCACATGATCAGCTACACACTGGAAATGCAGTTGAGAAAGATCTTATGTTAAAGGCAATATTATGTAATGATGCTGTAGGAAGGGACGATAAGGAATTCGGCGATCCTACTGAGATTGCACTCGTAAAACTAGGGAAGCAATATGATTTTGACGAAATCCAGATAAGAGATCATTATCCAAGGGTGACCGAAATCCCTTTTGATTCAGATAGAAAGCTTATGAGTACTGTAAATAATATCAATCAGCAATCTATCATGATTACAAAAGGAGCATTAGACGTCCTTCTCCCTAAAATTATAAAAATAAAAACTTCAAAAGGTATAGTTACTATTACAAAACAACAACGCCAAAAAATCGAAGCGGTAAATCGTGATTTTTCTATGAATGGGTTAAGGGTGCTAGCAGTCGCCTACAAAGAGGTAAAGGGAAATCAAGCAATTGATGCAAGAGCTGAAAAAGATTTAATATTTGTTGGTTTAGTCGCGATGATGGATCCGCCAAGAAAAGAATCTAAAGGTGCGGTTGAAAAGTGTATAAAGGCTGGTATCAAACCGGTGATGATTACAGGGGATCATAAAATTACGGCAACCGCTATTGCCAATCAAATCGGGATTTTAAATGATCCCTCTGAAGCGATTGAAGGGCATGAAATAGAAGGTCTAACAGATCAGCAGCTTCAAGAAAAGGTTAATGATTTTTCTGTTTATGCCCGAGTAACACCAGCTCAAAAAATTCGTATCGTTAAAGCGTGGCAGGAAAAAGGACATGTCGTCGCCATGACAGGAGATGGTGTTAATGATGGCCCTGCCTTAAAACAGGCCGACATTGGTGTGGCAATGGGCGTTACCGGAACAGAGGTCGCTAAGGATGCCTCCTCTATGATACTAACAGATGATAATTTTTCAACGATTGTTAAGGCGATTGCAAACGGTAGGAGTATCTATACGAATATTAAAAATGCTATTTTGTTCTTATTATCTGGGAATGCAGGGGCCATTTTTGTTGTTTTATATGCAACAATATTAGGTTTACCAGTTCCTTTTGCGGCTGTGCATCTATTATTTATTAACTTACTAACGGATAGTTTACCGGCGATTGCAATCGGTCTAGAGCCGAATAATAAAAAAACAATGAAGGACAAGCCCCGAAATATTCATACACCATTATTAAACAAAGCATTTACTACTCAAGTGGTACTCGAAGGATTACTAATCGCCATTTCTACAACTATTGCCTTTGAAATCGGATTGTCAACGGGAGATACTCTAACGGCAAGCACTATGGCATTTACGACATTATGCCTGTCACGATTAGTGCATGGCTTCAACTCCCGAGCTAAAGAATCGATCTTCGCCATTGGACTATTTTCGAATAAATATACTTGGCTTGCATTCTTAATCGGTTTTTTAAGCTTACACGCAGTATTGTTTATTCCAATGCTTACAAGTGTGTTTGAGGTTGCCACATTAAGCACCGCACAATTAGGCTTTATTTATAGTTTGTCTGTGCTACCGTTCCTTGTGAATCAATGGTACAAGCTGTTGTTTGTGAGAAGGAGATAATGAGGAAAAAAGAGGCTGAAAGTTAAGATATCATATTAAATAAGGTATAATCTTCGGCAAAATGAGGGGTTGATTACCGTTCCGCCTGGGCGCTTTGTTGCTGCCGCTTCGCTTTCGCACAGAGCAAAGCTTCCTGGGGGCGTCCGATGAGCCGCTTCGCTACGCTCCAGAGTCTCATCTGTGACGCTATCCCCAAGGAGTCGCCCAGTCTCCACTCCAATCAACCTCTTCACAGAGCCTGTGCTTTCTAGCATATCACTCTAATTTATAGTGATTAAACAAAACTTTAGCATGAGGTTTGTCTGTGAAAAAGCGAAGCAACAATAAAAGCTCTCGTTTCAACAAAACGAGAGCTTTTATTAAATTGTAGTAGGGGCTAGTAGCCAGCCTCTGTCATTACTGAGTCGCACTAGCTTTGCACCAAGTATGGCATACCTCATATGAAGTTCTCCATATTTTGCAGTATGCTTCTTCTTAACGGATATTTCTAAAGCCTGGCTAACTGAAATAAGTGAAGAAGCTATATTCATCGATAAAATGGTGCTAATTTCTGTATCATTAATGGCTTTTTTTCCTCGGATATTGCCCATTTTCAACTGTCTGTAGTCGATTGAAGTAGTAGGAGCAAGTACCCCGTTTTCCTTTAATAACACAGTTAGATGTTTATTTTCCTCTTTTAAACATTGCACAAAATCCACGATAATAGCCTTCAATTTTTTATCAACGGCATGCTTGAAAAATGCATGATTTGAAGCTATATAGCCATTATTAACGCCGATCTGTGTCCATATCTTAAAAATTTCCCTATAGCGTAGTGATGCTAGATTTCCATTTACCAATTCCATATTTACACTTCCTAACTCATGTTCTCGTTCATTTATTTGAGATTAGGATGTGTTAATAAATGAAATTCTAATCACTTTTTACAATAAAAGGGGTTAGCGATCATAACGTGAGGTTGATTTCCGTTCTGACTGGGCGCTTTGTTGTTGCTGACGCTTCGCTTTCGCACAGAAAAGCATTTGTTGCTGCCGCTTCGCTTTCGCTACAGAAAACATTTGTTGCTGCCGCTACGTTAACACTACGCTTTCGCACAGAAAACATCCGCTACGCTGCAGGGTCTCGGGCCAACACGATGTTGGTCACGAAGGCGTTATCACAGGATGTGATAACGCCTTCGTTCCTCTATTGCTAACCCCCAAGGAGTCGCCCAGTCTCCACTCCAATCAACTTATATACACGGCATGTGTTTAAACAAATGTCATCCTAAATTAATAAGTTTATCCCTATTAGATTGTAGACAAACGCTACTCCTGATTGCATAAAGCTGTATAGTAATTTGATGATATGGGATTTTTGGTGTTTTAATCAAAATTATAATACTGTTTTGGCTCTAGCTTATCTATTCATAATAAAGATGAGGAGCTGTTGATTTTTCACGGAGAGTGGCGACTCCTGCGGGATGAGCTTGCGCTGAAAGCCCCGCAGGAACGCAGTGACGAGGAGATTGAAGTCAAGCTCGCGGAAAGGCGCCAACTCGGAGTGAAAATCAACCTTTGTTTATTGTTACGCATTATTTGTAGATAAGCTGAAAGTGTTATTCTTTTAACTTCTTGCTTTTATAGCTATTAATAGTTGTTTTTAATGCGGCAAAGTTTCCGATAGCTGCATAACCATAAAAAAAGCCCATAAATATTCCTGCGATAAGATTATGTCTATGGCTAATGAAAATAGAAATAATCAAGCCAATAGCAAGGGCGATCGCGGGAACATATTTAGGCTGAACATGCATAAACACCTTAATGAGCTGTGTAATAAGTAACACAGCTGGAACGGCTATTACAGCATCCCAAAAATTCGTATGGATCACTGGAAATAATTCCATTTTCTACACCTCTTTTAGTAATAACGAAGCTATGACTTAAAATTAGATTTTCCTTTTTATTTATTTTTATGCCATGAAAGGTGTAGCGCTTATGATGTCGAGTCATACACTATTGCTTAATAATATGAGCCATAAGGATTTGAGCCATAAGGATTCATATATGGATTCATATTTGGATAGTGATATGGCGGATATGGGTTCATAAATTGTGAAGGTCTATACTTATTTTTATGTTTATGATGGGGATCTTTTTGCTCCTTTTGATCTTTTTGCTTTTCAGAGGTTGATTTTACACGGTTACAGTCTTTAGGTGGACCGATATATGTTGATGGTACAATAGGCGTGATTGTTTTCTTCCACTGATTTTCATCTAAACAATAAGTGTGAGCCATAACATTGGAAGGTGTAAATTTCAAAATATCTGAACCTAAAATAACATCAGGAGTTGGAGCATTAAAAATAGCCAATAAATGTGTGTCATTCTCAGTAGCTATTTCATAATGCCACCATCCTTGTGGTACATTGGCAACTTGGCCAGGCTCGATAGGATAGTTTTTAAACTCTTTTGTAAAAGGATTAAATATAGAAACAATGGCAGCACCAGAAATACAATAAATAAGTTCTGCTGCATTTTGATGATAGTGAGGCTCTATCACCTTATTTCTACTTAGAAAAATATCAAGCAAAGATATATTTTCTAACGTATTTAGTTGTTCTACACTTAGAATATTAATAAAATTTCGATCATCTTTTTTGAAAAGCGTATTGTCATTTACATCTGAAGTGAACTCGGTTGATGACGAAGTATAGTCAATATTCGAGCTAATAATTACATCCTTTCTAATTAATTTTCAATACATATCTTAAGCACAGAATATGTACAAAGCTATTTTAGGCTTACACGAACGCCTATTGTCTTCATTTAACAAAATGTTTTCTGTGCGAAAGCGAAGCGACAGCAACAAATGTTTTCTGTGCGAAAGCGAAGCGACAGCAACAATTACGGCCAAGGCAAAATTGATTTATGTACCCTCTAAAGACTTTTTAAAAATCAACTAAAATTCCCTCTTCTAATCAGGAACGTATGTGCGTATATTAGGTATACAAACGTTTGTTCTTCTCTAAAAAACAGTCCTGCTGTGCTCAGTGCATATAACAGCGTGAAAAGGAGCAACTAAGATGAAAGAACAGTTAATAAAAGCAATGCAGCGTCAACAAGTAGTTAGCATGATGTATGTAGCCAAGTCCGGTGTTATTACAAAAAGGCGTGTGAAAATCATAAAGATTGTTGGTGATTCCTTTACAGCATTTTGCTTTACGAGGCAGGCAAAGCGTACGTTTATTATTAACAATGTTCTAGCAATAAGGCCCGTCACACACCGGAAGCGTGAGGTGATATGAATTACGATAATCTGCCACACATGGCCATTTTTTGTATTGACATGAAATGTTTTTACGCAAGCTGTATAGCAATGTTAGAAGGTTTAGATGTCTTGAAAGATCCCATTGCAGTTATTGGCAATTTTGAGCAACCTAGTAGTATCGTTCTCGCAGCCTCGCCGGTGATGAAGGGAAAATTTAAAATAAGCCGAGGCAAATTAAAAGAGCCACCATCGAAGAAGGCTTTACTAAGTTTTTATTGAATTTTAAATGGGTTTAGACACAGTATCCAAAGGTTAATTTACCCGTATAATTATGCCCTTAAAAAGGATTCTCTCCAAGACTATCGTGGTAGTCTTGACAACTACAGACTATTGCAGTAGTATAAAAATGTGGCAAACTATTGCAATAGTCCACTTAAGAAAAGGAGCATGCGCGTATGCAAGTTAAATTGTTTGATTCGGAATTACAAGTCATGAATATTTTATGGGAAGAAGGCGATTTGACAGCTAAACAGCTCTCACAAATATTAAACGAACGAATAGGTTGGAATAAAAATACCACCTATACAGTTATAAAAAAATGTATAGAAAAAGGGGCCATTGAAAGAATTGAACCTAACTTTATCTGTCATCCAATCATCAGAAAAGAACAGATACAAGAACAAGAAACGACGGAATTGATTGATAAAATATTTAATGGTTCTAAATCTTTACTATTCGCATCCTTACTAGACAAGAAAAAAATGTCCGCGAGTGAGATCGATAAATTAAAGCAAATTGTTAAAGATCTTGAGTGAGGAATTATGATATGAGTATTCTCAACATGAGTGTAGACGCATCTCTCCTCCTCATCATTGTGCTATTGATGAGGATGTTAGTAAGAAATAAAGTGCCAAAGCAAACATTTTTAATTCTTTGGGGATTCGTTGCATTTAAACTACTCATCCCCTACTCCTTTTATTCAAAGTTAAGCATACAGCCTATGCTGAAAAACTTATTTGTTACGCTCACTCACTCAAATGATTCGGAAAGTATGCACAATACAATCGAAGTCGCACAAACATCAAACACGTTCAATCATCAGCTTTTGCTTGTGATGACAAGCGATTTCGTTCAGTACCTTTGGGCATGTGGGGGTATCGGGGTTTTATTATTCTTTATAGTGGCCTATGTTAGATTTTATAAAGAATTTCAAACAGCCATCCCAGTGAAGAATAATGAGCATCTCAATCAATGGCTAAACGATCATAAGTTAAAAAGAACGATTCAAATTGCAGTATCAGATAGAATTAAAACCCCATTAACATATGGAATCTTTAAACCAGTCATCTTATTGCCGAAATCAACAAATTGGGAAGACGCTGCAAGTATTCAGTTTATTCTCACACATGAATTAATTCATATTAAACGCTTTGACGTTTTGTGGAAAGTAATTTTAACGATTATGGTAGCTTTGCATTGGTTTAATCCATTAGTTTGGTTTATGTATTTTATAGTAAACAGAGACATTGAATTGTCTTGCGACGAAAGGGTTATTAGACAGTTTGGAGATAAGGCAAAGTCAGCATATGCACTATCTCTCATCAATATGGCAGATGAAACCTATACGGTTACGCCGCTTTGTAATCATTTTAGTAAAAACGGGATTGAAGAAAGGATAGTGTCTATTATGACCTTAAAGAAAAAGTCGGTTTTAGGAACAGCATTAGCATGTACATTAGTCATTGGAGGGATGACCGTCTTTGCGGCAACTGGCCAAGAGCCACCAACGCTGAAAGAAGGCAAAGAACAAAATGCAGCTATTGTTACTGATGCATCAAATAGTACGACGGAACCACATGTAATCGCAACAAATAAAGGCAAAGAACAAAATGCAACTATTGTTACTGATGCATCAAATAGTACGACGGAACCACATGTAATCGCAACAAATAAAGGCAAAGAACGAAATGCAACTGTTGTTACTGATGCATCAAATAGTACGACGGAACCACGTGTAATCGCAACAAAAAAGAATAAATAAGTTACCCAAAGACTAGTCCTGAAATCTGGGACTAGTTTTTGCATTTACTCCATCATTTTTTCATAATAAAACTCGAATGCCTTCCTCTTTGTTGGTGTGGTTTTAAAATAAAGTTTGATAATTTAAAACCAAGTCTGATCACTTTATTGTTATATTTTTAAGTACAGTGAAGTTGGGTCTACGTCCTAAATTTAGAACGGGGTTATGCTTGTTTTAGGTTTTAAGTACATGTTCATCAAGCGCTAATACACCTTCGATTGTAGTTACAGCAATTCATGTTTTTCATCAACTAAGTGGAATGTGAATTGCAGAGACTGCAGATGTCCACATCAAGGCAGTGTGCGTTTTTTAATTGTCTGTAAGAATAACCGCCCCGGGGTAATGATAAAGGACTAATCGCCACACCGTTATATTGGGAAGCAGTGAATAACTCCTTAAGTCCAGAAAAATTTACAATACCATTTGTATTAGGAAGAATTAGAACTGTAGGAATCCATTGAGAAACTTCCGAGAAATTGGGGAATTACAGGACTTTAAGTCAGTTTTCGATCAATTAAAAGGAGTGATTTAAAAATTACCGCTTCTAAAAAAAGAACATTTGTGCGTATGGCATACATACGAACGAACGTTCTTTTTGTTGCGGAGGGAGAGTAAAAACAATGAAAGATCAGTTAATAAAAGCGATGCAACACAATCAGTTAGTAAATATGATGTACATTTCAAAGTCTGGAGTCATCACGAAAAGGTATATTAAAATAATTAAGGTAGTCAATAGCGCACTTTTATTCTCAATAATGTTCTTGTTATTGTTCCAGCTGTCTATAAAGAGCGAGGGATTATTTAATGTATGAAAACCTGCCTGAACGTTCCATTATATGTATTGATATGAAAAGCTTTTACGCTAGTTGCATGGCAATGCTTGAAGGTTTAGACTTCATGACAACCCCAATCGCAATAGTAGCTAATTTCACTCAACCTGGTAGCGTTGTCTTAGCTGCATCGCCACCTGAAGGAGCGATTCAAGATAAAAACAGGAAATCTTCGTTTTGAAATACCAAAGCATCCAGATATAAAGCTTTTTGAACCGAAGATGAGTTTCTTCATTGAAATGTCTATGGCTATTACTCGTCTTATTTCAAAGTATGTGCCTCCAGAGTGCATACATATTTATAGTGTCGATGAAAGTTGGGTGGACTTAACTGAAACAGCAAAGCTTTGGGGACCTCCTGAAGATACAGCAAAGGGAATTCAAAAAGCGATATATGATAGTTTCGTATTCCAAGTGCTATTGGGATGGGTCCTAACATGCTGATGGTGCATATTTTAGTGATGTGTGTATAGCGACAGCAGGTGAAGATGAAATGCTTCGTTATGCGAACCAAGCCCTTAAAACTGAAGTGGAGCAATTGCTCATCCAGCTCTGTCACCCGTGTAAACAAACATAAGTTCAGACAGTAACCAGTTTTGCGGCTATTTAGATGTTTTAGTTAGGGACTAAATAAACAGCAAAGACCAGGCTCATTAGTACCTGGCCTTGCTTGATTTGATAAAGGAAATCATCCGAAGTCTATTTAGCGATGGCGATCGTGCGAAGAAAAGTAGAGGAAAAAGCAAAAGGCGCTCTTTGGGGAGGGAATCTAATACTATATGCGTTTAAACAAAAATAGCCTCCAAATTGGAGGCTGCTTTTGTTTAAATAGTTAACTTTCATATAGAGGGAAGCGTTGAAATAGTATTAAAGGCTACCGCATATATTGAACTTTAATCCTAAATATAGGAGTGAGGCAAGCCATGGATATAGATGTGTTTTTAAAGAAATTACATTACTTTGATAAAAAATTTAAGTTATTGATCAATCAAAACAACAATCATTTAATAGTTGAGTATTCAGAGTTGTGTGGAATAATTGATGATTATTCTTCCTTTATTATTAATCATGACAATCAAAAACAATGGAATAATTTAGATCAATCAATTGAAATAGTATCATTAGTCGAGAATCTAAGAAATAACTCTTCTATTTGCGTCCAAATCATGGAAAAATATAGAGCTTTATTATTAAGTCATGAACAAGAGGAAATTACTAATTATTTTCTTAACATAGAAAACTGCATTGAAAAAGAATTTGGAGGTTTTCAAATCACCAGCCAGTCAAAGGTACTCTTGGTAGGATCCGGACCTTTTCCTATAACATTATTAATGATTGCGGAACGAACAGGCGCAGATGTGTTTGGAATTGATATTGATGATGAAGCGATTCAGTTGGGAAAACATGTAGTAAATAAAATAGGAAGTCATTTATCAGTTCAAATTGACAATAAGTCAGTACGGGAACTCGCAGTTATTAAACAGATTAGTCATATTATATTTAGTTCAACTGTTAGCTATAAATATGACATACTAGACCAATTATATGATTTAACAAATAAAGATGTGCTTATTGCTATGCGTTATGGAAATGGTTTAAAGTCTCTTTTTAATTATCCAATGCAAAAAGTAGACGAAACCAAATGGCATATAATAGAGAAAATTATTCACCCTCAAAGTGTATTTGATGTTATTTTATATCGAAAAGTAATGATAAATAGATGAGGAGAAGATTATGACCTATTTTAATAAGGTTTTACTGTTAGGAACAGGGCCCACGGTAATTCAATTAGCTGTGAATTTCAAGAATTATTATAATGGTAAAGTAGCTATTGCTGGTCGAGAATCTTTACGTTCCAAAATTTTTTTTAAAACTATCGTTCAGCATCAACTTGCACTTAAGGTATATATACAAAATATACAACATCAGTCTGTTGCAGGAACATGTACTATTGATGCATTTTTTAAAGGTTATCATACAATATATGGAAAATGGGATACCGTTGTACTTAGTGTTACTACAGATTCTTATTTATCAGTATTAGCACAAATCGATACCAAAGTGTTGGAGGAGGCTAGCTGCTTTATATTAATTTCGCCTACATTTGGCTCTAGTCATTTAATAACTAATTTCCTAAAGAATGTATCTCCCCAGGCTGAGGTAATTAGTTTTTCAACATATTATGGAGATACTAGATGGTTAAGCGAGATTCCATCAAATGAAGTATTGACGACAGGAGTAAAGAAAACAGTTTATATTGGTTCAACTTACTCAAAATCGGATAGATTAGATAGATTATCTGAATTGTTTAATTATTTAGGGGTTCATCTGAAAAAAGTAGCATCTCCTCTTGAGGCAGAAACAAGAAATATTTCTTTATACGTGCACCCTCCTTTATTTATGAATGATTTTTCATTAAAAGCAATATTTGACGAAAAGAAAATAACAAAGTATGTGTATAAGCTTTATCCTGAAGGTCCTATTACTTATACAATGATTCGTCATTTATTAAATTATTGGAAAGAAATGATGGCGATTGTAAAACACTTCAATATTCAACCTCTAAATCTATTGAAATTTATGGTAGATGATAATTATCCATTACAGCCAGAAAGTATAGCCAGACAAGAAATAGAGGATTTTAACAAACTTGAGTCCATACATCAAGAGTATCTGCTCTATATTCGCTATGCATCCTTATTAATTGACCCATTTTCTATACCAAATCAAGAAGGACGGTACTTTGATTTTTCTGCAGTTCCTCTTAGAAGGATTTTTAAAAATCATGATGGGGAATGGGATATTCCTAGAATGCCAAAAGAGGATTACTATCGTGTGAAAATCATTCAAGGGATTGCTAATGCCCTGAAATTGAAAAGTCCAACACTGGATCATTTTGTACAAACCTATGAAGAAAAGTTACAGCAAGTAGAAGCTTTATCTGAGGACAAAGTATATTCAGAAGCCTTTCGAGTAAAATCCTTTTCACAAGAAATAGAGATGATATGTAAGGAATTAATAGGTGTTATATAAGGACTCACGATTTTGACTAAATCGAGATACAATGTGATGAAGAAATTAAACACTGGAAATTGTATGTGGAAGTTAACAAGGCTCTTACAATATCGCCTAAATCATCATTCAGTAAACCTGAATTAGATAATAATGCATATAGCATTTGTGATTTGTGTATTTGCATTTGTTGCAAACCTTGCTAGACTATAGTTAATAATGAGAATCATTATTAACTATAGTCTAGCAAGGTTTGGAGAGGGAGCAGGTGCATATCATGATAGATTTGGATAAATTAGCCGAGATATTTGCTAGAGGTTTCTATGATATAGAAGGTGTTCACCGTTTAGTCATCCAGCCGAAAAGTATACTAAGTGAATTTAAGGCTGTCCGGCATGGATTTCTTTTTGTAATTCGTGGAGAGGCTAGAATGAGTGTGAATGGAACCGTCTATGAATTACATCCAGGCGCAGTAGTTCATGTGGCTCCAGGTATGCAACTGGACGCGCAAGTTTTAAGTCAATCAGAGTACGAGTACTATTTACTGTTTTATAGATTTGACAAGTTAGACGAAGTATATGGAAGTCATGAATGCGACGCTCATTTCAAACTGGAAGCGGGAGCAAATCCGAGAGTGCTAGAATTACTTATCATGCTTCATCAGAATGCCAACACACTTAGAGGTATTGGAAAGCTTCGTGTTAAGGAGTTATTTTTAAGTGTCATGCATCAAGTTTTGGTGGGGTGTAAGCATCGAGAGAGTGGCAGTTCACCAAGTGAAAGGGTGATAGAAGAGGCTATTGCATACATACACCGGTATTATATGAATCCGTTAACACTCGACGAATTGGCGGAGCTGCATGCAATGAGTCCCAAGCGTTTTTCCTACTTCTTTCACAAACATACTGGATTTCGTCCAATCGACTATCTTATCAATTATCGTATGGAAAGAGCGAGTGACTTACTTAAAGTAAGCAATTTTCCCATTCACGATATTGCTATTAGTGTTGGTTATACCAATCCGCTATATTTCAGTAGAGCGTTTAAAAAGAAATTTGGTGTGTCTCCCTCTGCATACATACATAATTTAGATAATCATATAAATTGAGTTACTGATTGATATATTACGCCTGCAACTGGTGATGAACCGGGAGTGCAGGCTTTTTTTCTTTGTCTCATTTTTTCCTTACAGCCCTATCTTACATGTCGGCTAAATCATTATTCAGCAAACCTAGATTAGATAATAATGCATATAGTATTTATGATTTGTGTATTTGCATTTGTTGCATACCTTGCTACACTGTAATCGATAATGAGAATCATTATTAACTAATGGCCCTTTAGAGGTAACATCTGATCAGAGTATTTCATGGGCGCAAAACTATTTTTTCTATATAGGAAGGGTTGGTAATATTGACTGTAAATAGACAATTATGTATTGGATTAGTCCTATCTGCTTGGTTGAAAGGAGGCGACTGGCGACGCCCAGACAGCGGTGTGGAAAAAATGGGTTCAATTGAACCTTACATTGATTTGGCAAAGATGGCGGAGAGATCAAAGCTCGACTTTCTTTTCAGGGCGGATTATCTTTTTGTTAGTCCACAGATGCTTGGCGATTCCGCTAATTTCGGTAGTCCTGACCCTACTATGATATTTGCAGCGATTGCTCGTGAAACAGAGCGGATCGGGTTAGTTACGACTATTTCTACGACTTTTAATCCACCGTATGTTGTTGCTAGACAGCTTCAATCTTTGCATTGGCTAAGCAATGGACGTGCTGGCTGGAATATTGTCACTTCTATTGAAGGTGCTGAAAATTTCGGTGAGTCGCCTATGCCTTCATCACAAGAAAGATATGCGAAAGCAATTGAATTTACTGAGGTCGTACGCAAACTCTGGGGAAGTTTTCCGAATGAAGCCATCGTTATTGACCGTGAGTCAGGTATGTTTTCTGATTTGGATAAGATTTCTCCAATTAATCATTCAGGTGAGTTTTTTAGTGTTAAGGGACCACTTACTTTGCCTGCCCATAAATCGGGACCGATTCCTTTATTTCAAGCAGGTGCGTCGGATACAGGACGAAATTTTGCCTCTTCAATAGCAGATGCTATTTTTGCAGCGATGCCAGACCTTGAATCGGGAGTGGAATTGCGAAATGATCTGAGAAGAAGAGCTGTCGAGCATGGGCGCGATCCGGACGCCATAAAAGTTTTGCCAGGTTTATATTTTTTCTTGGCCGAAACTCGCGAGGAAGCCCATGAATTACATAAGGCCGCACACGCACATTTGACTATTGAGCGCAGACATGCATCGCTTAAATCAGTACTGGGTCTTGATTTGAGTAGCTTTGCTTTGGATCGTCGAGTAACTTTGGATATGCTACCCGATCCGAATCAGCCAGTCCGTAGTCGAACACATGCTGAGCTGTTGCGCCGGTATATTACAAATCATCAGCCTACAGTGGAAGAGGTATTAGCAAGGCCAGAGGTTGTCGGGTCTGCTCACTGGGTTTCAGTTGGAACGGTTGCAGACGTATTGAACGATATAATTGAGCGATTTGATGCTGGAGCTATCGACGGATTTATAGCTATTCCCGGCGGTTCAGAAAGATCTTTGAAAATATTTTTTGAAAAGCTGATGCCGCAATTGGTTGAAAGAGGTTTGTTCAGAAGTGAATATACGGGTGTCACCTTGCGTGAGCATTTAGGGATTAATAATACTGATCATTATGATAGGGATACTGTTTTGAAAGGGGTTCAGGTGAAGAATGAATAATAAGTTTATACTAGTTGGTTTGATAGCATCATTCATGATTGTTTTGGCTGCATGTGGGGGAGGAGACAAACAGAGCAAATCAAGCTCAATCTCCGGCAGCAACGGAGATTTAGCGCAGTCTCAAGTGAACAATACAGGAACAAGTGAAGCAAGAACGATTGAGTATCTCGGTGAACAGTATACCGTTCCACAAAAAGTAGAAAAAATTGTCATTACTGGGGCTATGGAAGCAATGGAAGATGCGGTAATGCTTGACGTTCATCCAGTAGGGGCAATATCGGTGGGCGGAAAATTTCCAGAAGTTTGCTTCGGTAACGGGCAAGGCGGAATCAATTGGTGAAAAAAGACAACCTAACCTTGAGAAGATATTGCAATTAGAGCCAGACGTTATTTTAGGTTCAACCAAGTTCCCAAAAGAAGTAGTGGAGAAATTGCAAAAAATTGCTCCCACTATTTTGGTGTCGCACGTTTCTACAAACTGGGAAGACAATTTGAAATTAATGGCTGAATTGACTGGAAAGCAAGGTGAGGCAGAAAAAATTCTATCCCAATATAAAACAGCTTCACAAGCAGTAAAAGCATCGTTAAAAGAAAAGCTCCAAGGTAAAAAAGTAGCCGCTGTTCGTATTCGCGGAGGGCAAACTTACATTTTTGCGAAAAATATAGACTTTAACCCCTTTTTATACAATGACATTGGTTTAGAAATGCCAGATCAGATAGGTATGGCTAAATTGCAAGATGCAATCTCTGCCGAGCAATTTGCAGAAATGAACCCAGATTATTTGTTTGTGCAATTTTCTACGAATGATAACAAAGATGCGGAAAATGCATTCGAAGACTTGAAGAAGAATCCAATTATCCAAAATATTAATGCCTTTAAACACGATCACGTATATGTCAATGTGGTTGATCCGCTTATGGAAGGAGGTCCTGTTTATAGTCGAATCAAGTTTTTAGAAAGTGTGCAAAAGCATCTGAACAAGTAATGGAATGGATCAAGGAGGAATGAAATCGTTATTAAGCCATAAGTTTGTTCTAATTGTCGTATTATCCATTCTATTCAGTGTGACAATAATCGTATCTCTTTTCTATGGTTCGAAATCAATGAGTTATGAAATGATGTGACAGGAGCTCAGGAGCTATAAGTCCCGAAAAATTTACAATACCATTTGTATTAGAAAGTATTAGAGCTGTAGGAATCTATTGAGAAACTCCCAAGATATTGGGGAATTACAGGACTATAAATCAGCTTTAGATTAATAAAAAAGACTGATCTGAAAATTACCACTTCTAAAAAAGAACGTTTGTACAAAAACATTGTGATAGGTCCTATAAAGTTATTTCTATTGTTTATCGGGTGTACGATAAGACGTTAAAAGATTTAATTAATCGATAAAAATCTCCCTTTCTTTATTTTTCGAAAAAAGAGCATGCCTAGCCTAATATGGCATGCTCTTTTGGTTATCAAAAAAGTGAAGCAACTTTTGAAGAATTTAGAACAATATTAAATAAATTTTTATGTTTTTAGGGTTTTTTATAATTTTCAAATTCATTTTATTTATAGCTCATTTTGTTACGGGGAAATTAACTTATGTTCATGTTTTTTCAGGAGATTAATTAATCACTCAAGAAGTATTAGCTGAAAAATGTGGACTACAAACTTCGTATTTAGCTGGTGTTGAAAGAGGGGATAGGAATATTACTATTTTGAAAAAAAGAGTTGATTATGATCTTGCAAAATTTTGTAGAAGACAAAAGTGAAACTGAGGTAAAATTAATATTAAATATAGCTAATGAGATATTTAATACATACAAAGATTGAAAAAGAGCTATAGTATAGAGATAGGAAACACACACTAAATGATTTTATATGTTTCTTAATTTTCTCTTTTGTCCATCGAAGACAATAGCAAACAGATAAAAACGGATTACTTTATTGTTAAAAGTAGCTACTAACGTAGAAAAACCGATCCCCTGTATGTTAGGGAATCGGTTTTAACTTTGTTTTTTGTTGGGTATTTCGTGAATCGAATATTCAATAAAAAGCATCCATTAGTTTAAGTGAATAAAATGCACAATCAATCAAAGACCAAACTTTATGTTTTATGTAATGATAATATAGATGTTTAATCTTAAAGCAGAAAAACGCATTACACCGTCCGTAAATGTGAACGGTGTAAAAGTAAAGATGTTTTAATTCTTTGAACAATTACTGAATAAGAACTCCTAGAAATAACAATAAAGTCGTTTAAAAACCCAATCATTATGCAACAATCACACGTGTTTGTTTAATTGTTAAAAACCTTCATTCATTTATCATAGAAGGTAAACGAACCAGATGCTTACGACAATAAACCAAATGTTGATTGACAACAGGAACACTCGCTCACAAATCCCAAAGATAAATCGCAACGGCTTGAACATCGTTACAATAACAGCCCCAAGCGAGATAGAAGAAATCATTGTTATGATGTAAAAAAATAGATTTAGATTTTTAAAGCCTTCCAGTAATTTTAAATGACTTCCTCCACGATCAATGACCATATAGGAAAAAGCGAACGCAAGAATAGCAAATAAGTAATGGAGTTTTCCTCGAACCGTAAGTTTTTCTCCTTCTAGGTCAGTTGGAAAGAATAACATGAGGATACGGGAGATGACCATTAGAATGATTAGAATCGGAATGGACGAGGATATGGAGAAGCGATCTTTTACATTCAACAACACGATAGAAAGTGACAATGCCCCTAAGTTGCTGAACCAAGCGTAAATTAAAAATAAATTTTTCGTAGCACCTACACCGTAATCACTTACAGCATGTCGAATAGGATGATAGCCTGTATTTTTAAAGTGAAGTATGAGAAAAAAAATGAAATAACTCAAAAAGAACAATACGGCCACAATCGATAGGATTTTCTCGATGGACAATTTCAGACCTCCCAAAGTTCATCAGATTCAGTTCCCCAACAGTTCCTTCCCCGTTTGTTGAATAGCATCGTCGACAATTTAATTTTAAATGACTTTATTATTTTATGATTTAAACGACTTTATTATCACGAAACATGTTTATTATGAGAATCCGTTTTTGTAAACTGAGATATACAACATTTTCACTTTAGAAAAAAAGCAAAAAACGAGCATGCGAATTTAATTATTCGCTAGCTCGTTTCATGAAAATTAAAGCGGTCTTTTCGTTTAAATACTTCTAGACTTGCTATATAGAGAACTATACCAATACCTAAAAGAATGATTAGCTTCCACCAATAGTTTTCGCCTTCTAGAATAGCAGTTGTATCAAATAATGCATTGACTGTGAAGTAATTAAGTACATTAAGGCTTTCGTCAACTGTACTTAACAACTTGAATAAGAAAAAGGCAATAGGGATACCAGCCCCAAAAGCAAAGGAGTTTTTCGTTAAGTTGCAATAGCTTGAGAAAAAGAACGAAATACCGCTGTTATTAATTTTATTAGTTTTATAATGTTTCATTTACTTTGTGGCTATGTGGAAACAACACTTCAAAAAAAGATTAAGTAGATGTCTACTTGACAGTGGTAAGTCTAGTGCCATTGAGTACCTGGTATTTTATCGTTTCCAAAAATTCCATCTTGCTAAAACGCAAACGTTTGTTCTAGAATGTATACAAACAAATGTTCTTACGTATGATAGGTAAAGGGAAAATCAATGTGCCAATAAAAAATATCAGCTGTTATTTATAAAATTTGAGAGATAGTGGGGGAAAGCTAAGATGAGAGAGCGACTGATTAAAGCTATGCAGCGCAATCATTTAGTGAACATGATGTATGTAGTGAAAGATGATTCCTTAGCAAAAAGGTATGTAAAAATCATTAAAATTGTTGGCGATTTATTTCAAGCATTTTATTTTACAAGATGTGCAAAACGTACTTTTTTGATCAGTAATGTTCTAGTCGTTATTCCTTTTGTTAGTAAGGGCGTGAAGTTGTATGAATTATGAAAGTATGCCTAATAGACCTATTATGTGTATCGATATGAAATGCTTTTACGCCAGTATCGTAGCGATGTTACATGGGCTAGATGTTTTAAAAAATCCAGTTGCAGTAGTAGCAAATTTTGACCAACCAGGTAGCGTAGTGCTTGCTGCCTCCCCCTTAATGAAAGAAAAATTTAATATCAAAACTGGTAGTCGTCGTTATGAAATACCTAAACACCCTGACATTAGATTGTTTGAGCCTAAAATGAGTTTTTTTATTCAAATGTCGATGACGATTACAAAATTGATCTCTAATTACGTACCAGTTGATGCTATACATGTGTATAGTGTGGATGAAAGTTTTGTTGATTTAACCGGCACTGAAAAGCTTTGGGGTTCACCTGAAGAAACGGCTAAGGAAATACAAAGGGCTATTCTTGACCAATTTAATATACCTAGTGCAGTAGGTATGGGACCCAATATGTTAATAGCTAAATTAGCTTTAGACCTTGAAGCAAAGAAAACAGGCTTTGCTAAATGGACGTATGAAGATATTCCAAAGAAATTATGGCCAGTTCGACCCCTTTCTGAAATGTGGGGAATCGGTAAACAGATGGAAGCAAATCTAAATGCTATGGGAATACAAACAGTTGGTGGTTTGGCTAATACAGATCTAAAAGAATTAGAAAAGCGCTTTGGTGTAATGGGCAATCAACTCTATTACCATGCATGGGGAATAGATCTATCCAAATTAGGGGAGCCGTTAATAACAAACGGTGCTTTCAGTTTTGGGAAGGGCCAAATGCTGATGAGGGATTATCACACACGAAAAGAAATCTCTGTAGTGCTCCTAGAAATGTGCGAAGACGTAATGAAACGCACACGTGATGTAGGGTTTGTTGGCCGTACAATCAGCTTAGGTCTTTCCTACAGTCATAATGCCACGACCAAAGGATTTCATCGATCTAAAACGATTGCAGTACCAACAAGCGAAACACTTGTGATGTATAAAACTTGTATTGAATTACTGGATGAACATTTTGCAGGTGAACCAGCTCGGCAGTTATCTGTCCGAATATCCAACTTAGAGAGAGAGCATAGCATTCAATTGGATTTATTTGATGATCGTAAGCCACAGCGTCAAATAATCGGTCCTACAATGGATGCAATACGCAACAGGTTTGGAGCTACCTCAATATTAAGAGCAGTTTCTTTCACAAAAGCTGGTACAGCTATTAATCGAGATCGCTTAGTTGGTGGTCATTTGGCATAGGAGTGATTTATTTATGATACAAGATAGAGGTAATATTAAATGGGCATCGATGATGTTGCCGGAGCATTTGGAGCTTCTTAGAGAGTACAAACAAGAGCGCACAGAACAGCCAAGAGAATTGACTGAGTGGGAACTGGAAGAACTACAGAATACAATCGATCGAGCTTTTAACCAGCAATTGCACATAAAATTAGAAGAGTGGAAAGACTACAAAATCACACAGTGGACTGGAATAATTAAATCGATGAATACTAATGAACTCATACTTGAAACACTACTTAAAACGAAAAGTATTCCAATCCAAAGTATTCAATCAGCCCAACTGGATGCTGATTATTATGATTAAAGCTGACGAAAGACAGTTACTTCATAAGTATCTTTTATTAGAGCTAGCAGTTAAATCATTGCAGGTTGACTATTGTAAATTAGAGCAGTTTAAAATGAAAACGGTATTTCTTCCAATGATGGATTCATTACTAAAGGATCTAAGACAAGAATATTTTAACCTCAAACGAGAACTTGCACAAAAACGTATACGAGTCGTAGGTTGGCAACCAGTAGATGAATACTTTAGTGACGTGCAAGTTGCCACTGCAGGTAATGATGTAGTACTTCGTTATGCAAATCAAGCTCTTAAATCACAGGTGGAAAAGCTGTTGATTAATCATATAAGCAATAACAAATGACAGGTACTAGTCCTGTTTTTTGTATTAAAAGCCACTCGTTTGCTTTGTTGTCTACTATTCATTGATTTCATATAAAAACTGTTTCTCTTTTTCTAAACCTTTTTTAAAAAGATTTGAGAAGATATTTAAGAAAGTTACAACTAATATTTCCGATAAAAACAAAAAAATAAGACCCTTGTTATTCCAAAATGCTTACTATAAGTGGAAATAAAAAAGGTAGCATTCTTCTTAGTAAAAATTAGTACACATAGGAACATTCTAAATTAGCCAACCTAGATTTATGTCAAAATTTTAGGAGGTTACCATGGCTAATTCAAGACACTCAAAACCAGATGATAGATCCAATAACGTTGAACGAATCCGTGATATCGTTAAAAACACTGAAGAAAAACTTCATGAAGCGGAAATTAGTTTGGAGTTTGCAGACCCTATGCAAAGTGAAATGATTAAAGAAAAAAATAAGCGACGTCAAAAGTCAATTGAAGGATTAAAAGAAGAAATGAAAGATGAAATGGCAGCTCGTAAAAAAGGAGAAGTGTAGAATTGGAGACTTAGGAAGAGGAACAAACATATCTCCATTCTTTTTAATGATAAAAAAGTGCTTATAAAAGCAGATGGTTTAGAGTTCTGTAATGGACCTCTACATGGCCATCTGCTTTTATTATGAGGTTGTAATAAAGGTATAGCTGTTGATGACGGTGGGGACAGCATGTTCTAAAGCAGTTTAAACTTCTTATGGTGTGGAAGCAAGAGAGCTACTATGAGAACTTACAAAATAGAGGAACACTTTATTTCTGAATAAAAATATTATGTAAACTATGGGAAGGAACTTGAAAATTTGAAGTGGAATCCCACACAAAAGAGTATAATTCTTACACATGTCGTTGGCATTTTTTCTTTAAATAGCCGATTGTCAAAACAGCTATCCGTACTGACAATCATATGTGTGGGCGCCATCAGTAAAGGGGCGGACAGAAAAAAATCACTCATGTCATAACGAGTGATTTTTGAGAAATCATATCTACAATTATTAAATGGTTAGGTTCATAACAATTTGCTCGCCAATACGTCCCATTCTTCTTTCCCCGTTATCGACAAAGCCAGCTTTTAAATACAAATTTTGAGCCGGAATATTTTTATGATTAACGACTAAAACAACTTCATTATATTCTTTAAATTCCCTCTTCATAAATTCAGACAATGCTAACATCCCTTTTTTGGCGTACCCGTTTCCTTGTTGTTTATGGTCAATAGATAATGCAGTAAGCAGCATAGCATTTGGATTATTAGAGTATTCTTTTACTCTTTCTGTTGCGTACAGGACAAAAAAACCTACAGGTACATGGTCACTCAGAATAACAATCGGATATTGACCAAGCCTCTCTATAGAAATCTCTTTTGGAAGGGCAGTAAATTGCCTTTGTTCTTCCGGAAGCTCAAAGGCATTCAAAATAGCCACATACTCTTCTGAGAAATGTGCTAATTCAATGGTGTTCGTTTTTTGCATAAAATTGCCTCCTTTTCTATCATTTTAATACCAGAACGAATGTTCGTCAAGAGACTTGGTTTATAAATGGTATGTAATCATCCTTAATTTGATGGTTAAATATAGTTAATCAACACTAAAAGAAAAAATAGGGGGAGTAAAAATGGTTTTACTTAAATATGAGGTAGAGGAAAACGAGCTAACAATGTTAAAAGAAGTTTATCAATCAGTAGGGTGGATGAAACATGACGAACGTATAATAAAAAAGTTTTCAATGCAAGTACACATCAAGTTTTCGCAGTAAAAGATTATAAAATTATAGGATTTGCGAGAGCTCTTTCAGATGGAGTATTTAATGCTACGATTTATGATGTTGTAGTACATAAAAATTATCAAAGAAGCGGGATAGCTAAAATTCTTTTAGAGGATGTTTCTTGTATTCAGCTAATTGCAACAACAGGAAATGAACCTTTTTACGAAAAGATCGGCTTTAAAAAATTGAAAACTGGTATGGCCATATATAAAAATCCACAACTAGCCGAGGAGTATTTGGAAAGCAATCATCCTTGAGGAAGAGAATACAAAAAAGCTGTAGCGTACGGTATCGCTACAGCTCAATTTGACTTGCTTAGGTTAGTCAGTAAAGCGATTATATCATACAATAGAGCAAACTAAAAATAACAACAGCTATATTTGATAAAGTATTTAAACATAGGAAAACTTTAAAGAAATCACTTGTTTTTATTTAAATCTGCAACAAACAATTTCAAATGAAATTTCACTCATTATCCTTTTACTTCGCTACCTTATTTGGAGTTAATCACCAAAACGTAGATACCAAAATCACAAAAATCCAAACGTGAATTCTTATATGTAAGTGTTTAATGATAAAATTATCATTTGTCCTTGAATCTCCAGTAGCGTTACCTTTTATGATGAATTTAGTTACTCACTTTAAAAGGTAACAATTAAAAATATGCTATTGGAGGAAAAGCACAGTGAAAAAAATAGAGTATATTAAACAGAGGATTAGCAAGTTCAATGCATCTGTTCTCACTATTATTAACCTTTATTTTACCTATATTGGTATACTTAGTATCAAGGAATAAGAATAAATATTTTGCTGACCATGCAAAAGAAGGGATGAACCTTCATTTTACTTTCTTCCCAGTTTTTTTGTTATTAACTTTTATGTCTAAAAAATGGAGCGCAGTTTCCAACCTTTCTTTTGCACTTATTATTCTTGAAACAATATTAATTTTAATTGCAGCAATTTATACTTTAAATGGAAAAAAGTTTTCTTATCCCGTTATACGATACTTTAAAGTCAATCATTAAGGAGAGAATAATTTGTCGGAGAAAGGTATTTTTACGATAGGTCAACTTGTGCAAACGTCTGGTGTTAGTATTAGAACACTTCGATATTATGACAGCATAGACCTATTGAAACCAAGTGATTATACAGAGGGTGGACATAGATTATATACTACAGAGGACCTATCTACTTTACAAAACATTAAGTCATTACAGTTTCTAGGCTTGTCGCTAAAGGAAATTAAAGACATCCTGCAAAAAAACACTGTTAAAGGTGAAATTATCTTAAAATCTTTAAACGCACAAAAACAGTTATTTGAAGCAAAAAAACTTGAAATTATAAATATATTATCTGATATAAACCACCTTATTGAAACAGTGAAAGATGAGGAAATCATTAATATCGAGATATTTTGTGCTATGCTTCAAAAATTAATGTTTGCTGAAAATACTGAAACATGGTTTAAAGAACACTTTTCAGATATAACTGATGAATTATTTAATATAAATAAATCCGAAGAAATTGATCTAGATAAAAAATGGACTAAAGTTCTATCAGAAATTAAATATTTAACATTTACAGAAGCTATACCTTCTTCAAAAGAAGCTCAAGAAACTGTTAAAACACTTCTGCAACTTATGAATGAAACATTGAAAGGAAATTTAGATTTGGTTGAGAAAAAGCTACCATTCACAGAATCATTCAAATTTCCAAATCCTTTTACAGAAAAGGAGCAAATATTTTTAAAAGAAGCGATAAGTATATACCAAAATAATTGTTCCAACACCCAGGCAATGATAAAGAATTAAAATATGAAAATCCGGCAATAAAAAAGCCAGTTGAAAAATTGCTAGTATGAAAATTAAACCCCAATTGCGTCTAGTGATTGGGGTTTAATGGAAATTTGATCTAAGTCATGATTTTAGACACACAAAAGTTAAGTTTTGGTTTTGTGGCAACCACTATGGAGTGTTCCACATCCCTGTCAAAGTGAAAAGAACCCTTTGACAGGGATGTAGAATGAAAAACTCAGGGGTTACGCCAAAAATATGAAGGGGAAGATAACTTGTACACCTTAAGTTTTACGCTGTAGCCGTTATATTCTTTCGCATTCATCTGGTGTTAAATAATCGATTCCTTGTGGAAGGCACAAATACGCGCCATAATTTTTTTGTTTTCAAACTTCTTACATGTTAGGTTTCTTGTAGAAAGACTGGTAATACGAACGTTAAAACGCGACACATTAATTGAATAGGATAATGTTTGCTTTCGTTTTCAATATGGTCAATTAGTTTTTGTTCTGTTATTTTTTCACGAATATGGTCATAGCTTTTTTAAAATTTCAATCTCCTGCTTTAATCGAAGATTTTTTTTGATCGAAGAAACTTCCGCTGCGGTTAATTCTCTGCACCTTCGATTGGTGAATGTAACTAAATCTCATTTATAAATAGTTTTACTTCGGAAACATTATATTCGCTAGACAGTTGACTGACCAACATACCATAGTGATAAGCTCCACTACAGTTTGTTTCAATTCTTTATTGTATCGTTTTTGACTCAAAAAAATGTTACACGCCCTCTATTAGTTAAAAGGATACTTACTTAACCAGGATTTTGTCCGTGACTCTATGCTACATTCAAATTTTTAAGCACCTATAAAGCCTCAAACTTTACACCACGCATATTGACAATCATATTTAAAGTTTCTTGTACATACCTATACTTAAATTCTCAGTAAAAATTTTATTGATCAAAATTAAGAAAATTTTCATTTTTTTCTAAGAAAAAAGTCAACTTCTTTAGCTATACTTATAAAAAAAGGAAATTTATGAAACTGTTTGAATATTTAAAACGTATTGGTAGTGTGGAAGAATATTGAAGTGGGTGAGGACATGGCATATACCATTTACATAGTATTAACAAAAACAGGTACATTATTATCAAAAGCTATAGGCATGTATACTGGAAAAGAGATGAATCATGCGTCCATTGCTTTTGATGAGGAACTTTTTGAAATGTATAGCTTTGGACGTAGACAATTAAATAATCCTTTAAGTGGGGGTTTTTTGCAAGAAGATGCAGTAAGAGGGCTATTTGAAACAGCTGATTGTGTAATTTATCGTTGTAAAATATCTCAGTATCAATACTTAGAGATGATGAAAATCGTGCGTTATATGTATTGGAATCGTGATCGCTATAAATATAATTTTATCGGGCTCTTTGGCGTTATGATGCAAAAGGAGGTACGAAGAGAGCGTGCTTATTTTTGCTCACAATTTGTAGCGACTCTTTTAAAGGTTGGTGGGCTGAAAGTTTATCAAAACCCAGCATTAATGACACCCCATTGTATCGCACAATTACCTTATTTAGAAAAAGTATATGCTGGGAAGCTTGCACATTACTTACAAAGTGTGCGTTCACCAGCTATGTTATACGGTTAAGGCGAAATCTTGAAGCATTCAAATTATTTTTTATCCAAGCTATAATAACGCCTCGGCGAATTTAGATATCCGTTGAGGCTTCATATTTAGCCAGGTCTCTATAGATTGCCATAGGACTTAGTAACTTTTACTCAATATCCACCACCGATTAATAAAAAAATCTAGTAAGATTAGAGGGATTAAACTAGGTATTATTCCCTTTAGAGTGTGTTATATACTTTATAGTATAATTATAGGTAATATAGAAATGGATAAGGGGCGTTGATGATGAGCGAAGAAGTAAATGCATATGGTTGGGATGCGATTGATCAGGAATTATTAAAAGTTTACGGAGAACAGGAGCCGAAGCATTATGGAACGGTTATTCCATATTTATTAGGGGGAGAAGATCCACTTGAAGGAATCAGCGCCTATAAGAGTGAGACACCAGTTCCACACTGGCATTTTGTAACTTATGGATTTTCCGAGTTATATGAAAAAGAATCTGAAGATGCGAAATATAGCGGATATGGGTTTGAGTTAACATTTCGTCTTGCTCGAAATGAAGATGAGGAGGAGCCACCAGCGTGGGCGCTAAATTTACTGCAAAACATGGGAAGATATGTTTTTGACAGTGGCAATGTTTTCAGAGCAGGCGATTATTTGGATGCTAATGGTCCAATCTGCGAAGGTGCTGATACGCTTTTAACGGCGCTTGCATATACGTTAGATCCCGAGTTACCTGCTATTGATACACCAAATGGACAAGTGGAGTTTATTCAAATGGTAGGGATTACAGACGATGAGCTTGAGGCAATGCAAACTTGGAATACGATTGGTGTACTAAAGGCAGGTCTAGAATATATCCCGAGCTATGTTACTGACTTATCTCGTGCATCTCTTTTACAGATTTCATCCATTGCTGAAGCGGTAGAAAAAGGAATGGCGGAAGAAGGCTCAAACACCGGCTATTTATTTGTGGACCAACTAGCTTGGGAGCAGGGGCAAACAGGGTTGTTCAGCAAACAGCTTAATAAGTTAACGCTGGGGGCAAAGCAAGCAGGAATAATCGGTAAACTATTACGCGGACGGATTTTAAAAGGGAAAAGACTAACCTTAGTTGGTCGAGAAATCCGAGTTGTTTTTGAGCCAGGAGAAAAATGTGGCTATAGCGTGGAGGAAGCGGATGTTACCATAACTTTAAATGAAAAGGCAGTTATGGAACTCACTCAAAACTTGATGCCACAAGAAAAAGAATTTGAATTATCTTCTATACCGGAACTTTCACTCTTAATTGAAAAAACATATATTAAAGATCGGCAAGGAAACATTGTGGAAACAATCGGATAATAGAATATAATCTCCCGCTAAAACGAACAAAATATCCAAATGATATGAGTTTGGGTTCGTATAAAAGTGGGAGGTTTTTTATTATTTTGGGACGAAACGTGAAGGCTGGGGATATATCGGTTTACTCTGATTACCGTAAGGAGCGTGAACGGGGTACCGATTTTATGTCAATGGTAACCTGGAGAGGTATAGATGGCTATTCACATGAAAGATGAACCTTTCTGTAAAGGGGCGAAGTGTTCAAATGAAGAAACCGATGAAAAGAGCATTAAAAACGGTGATATTACCGAAGAGCATTTAGAGAAAATACTATACCGTAAGGATTTCTTTCCCGTTTATTGGGGAGAGATGCTTGAACTACTAGAAGACTTGATAAATGACATGAGTATTGGATACCAGCATTTTTATGTTAGGGAGCTACGCAATAGCATATTTATTTCGTCTACAGGGATGATTCCTACCTCCCCGTATTTCGGCGACAATAGAGGAGAATGGGCGTCACGTGGCCGTTCCCGTTGTTAATGTCTTGGAAAGGTTACCACCTGACTTAACCGTTAGCTTGAGAAACTGTCCTGTTATCTCAAACTATATCGTAATATTCTTTATTTAATCCAAAAACTCCGAGCGGATTAGTTCGCCTGTTCGATAGGATAAATACTTAGCACTGTATAAAGGACGTTATTTTTTTCAGAAAAATAATACTGCAATGTTCAACCTTATAGTTCGAGCTTTTCTGCTATAATGAATGACTGTAGAGATAGGGTGATAAAAATGCATATCGTCATAATTGAAGGCGTACCATATGATTGGTTGAAGCAATTACAGGAAATTCATGCACATGTATTTGATGGGGCAAATCTACCACTAGAAAAACTTGAAAGCAAAGAAGGACTTCTTTGTTTATTAGCAGTAGAAAATAAAGATATCCTAGGCTTTAAACTAGGCTATACACATCCTGATGGCGTTTTTTACAGTTGGTTAGGTGGTGTCCATGAAAAGAAACAGGGTCAAGGGATTGCCAGTCAATTAATGGGGCGACAGCATGAACATCTACAGGCACTTGGATTTAAAAAAGTTCGTACATATGGTAGAAATGAGCGAAAAGCAATGCTCATCACAAATCTTAAACATGGATTTGATATTATTTCCACTATTGTGGATAAGAAAAATCGACATAAAATAGTGTTTGAAAAAACATTGGAATAGGAGTTTTATTATGAAGGCATACTTAGCAAATGGATTATTTTCTTTAGGAGATCGTTTAGTCAACGAGCAACTCGCTGCGGCAATTAGAGAGGCAGTACTAGGTATTGAATTATACGTACCACAGGAGAATGATGCGATAAATGATAAAGCGGCATATGCTGATAGTTTGGCGATTGCGCAAGCGGATTTAGAGATGCTGCAAAATAGCGATATATTAGTGGCCGTTTTAGATGGGGTTGAGATTGATTCAGGTGTAGCAGCAGAGATTGGTGCATTTGCGATGTTGAATCGACCAATCGTAGGCGTCTTTACAGATGTTCGTCAACAAGGCCGGGACAATATGATGAAAATAGAAGCACTTGTACGCGACGGAGTTGAAAATCAGTTTGTTTATCGCAATTTATTTGTGATTGGCTTAATTAAGCGCACGGGAGTAATTACGACTTCCATTGCTGAAGCTGTTAAAGCCGTTGAAAAATATAAAAAATAGGAGGGCTATTGTATGTTACTATCAACCACAGATATTATAGCAGGAAAAGAAATTGTAGAAACTATAGGTTTAGTAAAAGGTAATTCGGTACAATCGAGAAATATTGGCCGCGATATGATGGCTGGACTTCGCAATATTGTCGGAGGAGAGATGAAGGAGTATGCAGAAATGCTCACTCGCTCTCGAGAAATTGCTACACAAGCTATGGAAGAAGAAGCAAGAAGACTAGGGGCAAATGGGATTGTTGCGGTAAGATTTTCAACATCATCGGTCATGGACGGCACATCAGAAGTATTAGCATATGGAACTGCAGTAAGAGTAAAGGAATAATCCGCTAAAAACTCCGTCTAGGCTACACATTTTCGCATAAATACTCATTTTGCTGAAGTTTCGTTTTATCTCAAAAAATTTTATGTGACGTGGTTGATTGGAGTGTAGACTGAGCGACTCATCGGGGATCAGCGGTATCGGACGCCCCCAGGAAACCTTGCTTTGCGCAAAAGCGAAGCGTCAGAGACTAATATCTTATCTGTGCGAAAGCGAAGCGGCAGCAACAAATGTTTTATCTGTGCGAAAGCGAAGCGGCAGCAACAAATGTTTTATCTGTGCGAAAGCGAAGCGGCAGCAACAAATGTTTTATCTGTGCGAAAGCGAAGCGGCAGCAACAAATGTTTTATCTGTGCGAAAGCAAAGCGGCAGCAACAACAAAGTACTCAGTCGGAACGGGAATCAACCTCTCACTTTGCCGAAGAGCAACATCCATTTGTATTTCATTGACATAATAATGAAGGACTTCAATCACCCAGATTGAGGTCCTTTTTATCTGCTTATACGGAATTAACTGTAAAAATAAAGTGAATTATAACAAAAGTATAGTATGTCATGCCAATTATACCAATAAAATAGAAATTCTGTAGTTAAAAGGACTAATAGTGTCCAACTCTTTTTGTATAATAGAAAAGTAACTTTGAAGAGAGAGTGGGATATATGGTAGATTCACAACAACACAAAGGCTATCGTGTCATTTCGATGTTTGACAGACTAATGGATGGTCAAGGAATTAACAAAAAACAAGAAGCATTTACACATAATGTTGGTGAAAAAACCATACAACGGGATTTGAATGAAATTCGAGCGTACCTGGAAAAAGCTAAATTGGATTGCCATTTAGAATATGTGCGGACGGAAAAAGTGTACAGGCTGACAAATAAAGGAGAAAGTATTTTATCAAAGGAGCAAGTTTTAGCGATTGTTAAAATTCTCATCGAATCAAGAGCACTGCTAAAATCAGAAATGAGCGATATTATAGATAAGCTTATTTCGATTGTTGCGGCTGATAAGCAGGAGTTTATTCACAATATTATTTTAAACGAAAAGCATTTGTACGTAGATTTAAATCATAAAAAGTCTCTATTGCCTTTAATCTGGGTTCTATCAGAGGCGGTTCAAAAAAAGAAAATCATTAAAATTGATTATTTGCGTGAAGGTGAAACAATTCCTACAGAAAAGATTTTAAAACCACTCGCCGTCATTTTCTCGGAATACTACTTTTATTTAATTGCTTATGATAATAAGCACGAAAAGGATTTGCCCATTGTTTATAGAGTCGACCGAATTCAACATTTTTGTGAGCTTGATAAAAAATTCCAAATACCATATGCCGAACGTTTTCAAGAAGGAGAATTTCGCAAACGTATTCAGTTTATGCATGCTGGCGAGCTAATGCGTATGAAATTTATCTTTAAAGGACCATCCCCACAAGCTGTGTTAGATCGCTTGCCAACAGCAAAAATATTATCTAAAAATGATGGGCAATATTTATTTGAAGCGGAAGTTTTTGGACATGGTATTAAAATGTGGTTGCTGAGCCAAGGGGCAAACATTGAAGTGTTAGAGCCAATTGAGCTTAGAGAAGAGATGATTGAGACGATTCAATCGATGCAACAAAATTATCGCTACATATAAAAACAAAAAATAAAGGTAAAAATCCGCGTAGATTTTAATCGAAGCGGATTTTTCCTTATAAGAATGTAATTTCTTAAAAAGATCACCCCCTGTGAATTCCGAAAATTCGCACATAAGTGTTCTTTTCCACGCTATAATTGAACATATACTGAAATGGATAAAGGGTGGCAATCAAATGACATATAATCATGAAGAAAAAGATATATTGTATCCAGATGGTACATTAATGTATCGTGGGGGTGTGAAGAAAAATGACTTTGGTCATGACATATATGATGGGAAGGGTACGCTATTTGACCAAGAAGGGGAGCTGTTATTCGAGGGAGAATTCGTCAATCATATGAAGCAAGGTAATGGCATTATGTATTTAAAAGGTCAAATGATTTATCAGGGCGAATTTATTCAAAATAAAAAACAAGGTAATGGTATTTTATATAAGGATGGTCAGATATATTACGAGGGACATTTTCGTAATGATTTAATGGAAGGTTACGGGATTTTGTATTATGAGGAAGATGCTATTGCTCCATTTAAAGAGCTTCGTACACAGTATCCGCATTTAAATCAGCCGCAATATGAAGGTGATTTTGTCCATGGCATGAAGAAAGGCAAGGGAAAACAATACTATCCAAGTGGTTTTTTACAATATGAAGGTGATTTTATCTGGAACCATATGCAAGGTGCTGGAAAGCTTTACTTCGCACCAGAATCGCCAAGTGCTGAGGAACTTGCAAATGGTGTAACAACGCTTCAATATGAAGGCTATTTCTTTGAAGATATGAAGCATGGAAAAGGTAAGAACTATTCTAGTCAAGGTGTGCTAGTATCGGAGGGGCAATTTAAAGAGGATGCTATGACGGGACATGGTACTCTTTACTATACTAATGGACAGGCTTCCTATATCGGAGATCTTGTAAATGGAGAAAAGCACGGTCGAGGAGATTATTTTAATGAAGAGGGAAAAATTATTTATAGTGGTGAATTTATTAACGGTGAACGTTTACGAATAACACCAGAAATAGAGCGAGAAATTGCAAAATTACAGAAGCAGCTGGATGGACTTGTAGGACTTCCAAATGCCAAAAAGGAATTACATAATCTAATTAACTTCATTAAAATTCAAAGCTTGCGTGTCGACCATGATTTAACAAGCTTCCCAATCACCTATCATCTAGTGTTCTCTGGAAATCCAGGTACAGGAAAAACAACAGTGGCACGTATTATAGGCCAAATATATAAGCATCTTGGTGTACTTTCAAGCGGGCATTTTGTGGAAACAGATCGTGCAGGCCTAGTAGCAGGATATGTTGGTCAGACGGCTTTGAAGGTCCAGGAAGTTGTGAATAAAGCAAAGGGCGGCGTGCTTTTTATAGATGAAGCCTATTCATTAATTAATGATAAACAGGACGCTTTTGGTAAAGAAGCGATTGATAGTCTATTAAAGTCGATGGAGGATTTACGCGATGATTTAGTTGTGATCGTTGCTGGTTATACGGAGCTCATGGAGGAATTTTTACTTGCCAATCCAGGTTTTAAATCACGCTTCAATCATTTTGTGCAGTTTGATAATTTTAGCACGGATGAGCTTTATGATATTTTTGCCATGCTATGTAAAAATAATGATTACGAGTATGGTGACGTATTTGCACATCATATGAAGGAGCAATTGCATCAAATTCCAGTCGAATCTATTCCAAACTTTTCGAACGGTCGCTATATCCGAAACCTATTTGAAAAGCTCGTGACGATTCAGTCAAACCGCTTAATTCAACAGAAAACTATTACAAGAGAAGAATTAATGGAGTTTACAGAGAAAGATATTTTACAAGGCATTGCAGAAAATCTATTTGATAATACATTTTAACTTCTTTCAGCAAATGTCCGCTAAAGACAGAGGAACTCAGTCTAAGAACGCCACGCCCTGTGGCAATTTATCTGTGCGAAAGCGAAGCAATAACAACAACACATAACTGAGTGACCAACTTCGTGCTGCAGCCGCTACGTTGCACGACGCTTTCGCGCAAAAACATTTAAAGATGAAAAACTTTTAGCTATTATATTAGTATGCACCTGTATTTTACCAAGGGTAATGACTATAAATATTACGATTAACAATAACATTAAAGTTCATAAAGATAAATAAATTGAATATTTGACAAAAAATGAAATTGGTAGTAATTTAACGAAAAACATACGCTATCGTATCTTAGTGGAGAGTTGACATGCAATTAACAAGAGAAGATTGGATAAAAGCAGGATTACAACAATTAGCTGATGAAGGAATACATAAAATTCGCATCGAAGCACTTGCCCGATTGCTAAAAATAAGTAAAGGTAGTTTTTATCACTATTTTCGTGATCATCAAGAGCTGTTAGATTCAATGGTCGACTATTGGGAAATACATGCAACAAAGCTGATTGTTCAAAGTATGGAGCAACAGGATGCCTCATTGGAACAGCTATTCCGAATTAGTTTTAATCGAGATAAAAAAATGGAGATTGGTATTTATACTTGGGCAAAATATGATCCTGTTGTTGCTGAACGCTTAGTGAATATTGAAGAACAAAGAATCTCGTGTGTTGCGAAATTGTATCAAAAAAAGGGCATCGACAAAGCTGAATCGATTGATAGAGCGAGACTTGCCTATTTAACGTATGTAGGATGGATGACAAGGTTTGAAGAGAATCCTAATTTTGATATTGATAAAATGGTAGTATTTTTAACTTCTTTCAGCGGTTGGCCAAATATCCGCTGAAATAGAGGAACTCCGTCTAAGAACGTCCCGTCCCGTTGCATCTATCTGTTGCTACCGCTACGTTGGCACTACGCTTTCGCACAAAAAACATCCTGCCGAGGCAAAATTGATTATTTGATAATAAATGTCCCTAATAAGGTTGTAAAACCTGAAGGGACAAAATTTTTACTATAAACATACGATTGTGTATGTTTTGTTTGAATTAAAACATTGGGGGGGCGAAAAAATGAAATTACTTTTAATATTAGTAGCTGTAGGGCTTCTGTGGTTTATCAGTTTGTTGCATATTTATTGGGCTTTTGGAGGTCGTTGGGGTTCTGCCGCTGCTATCCCTGTAAAAGTAGGAGAGCATAGACCTGCTTTCACTCCTAAAAAATGGGGAACATTATTCGTGGCTATTCTTATTCTACTGGCTAGTGCCATTATTGTTGTTCAAGGAGGTTATTTGCAGGGGTTCCAAGCAAATAGTTTATCTAAAATCGGAAGTATTGTTTGTGCTTTCGTTTTCATTATTAGGGCAATTGGTGATTTTAAGTATGTTGGATTTTTTAAAAAAATAAAACACTCACAGTTTGCTAAATACGATACTTGGCTTTACAGTCCATTATGTCTATTTTTTGGATTTGTCTATATTATTCTATTGTTTTAACAAATTAACAAGTATAAGTTTTATACGGCAGCTAGCTTTAAAGTCCACATATCGCAATAGCCGCGATCTACTGCGAATGCCTGCAGAGCTTGTCCATAGCGTGACAGACATTGAGGGTCTTTGCTTTGTCTGGAATCGGGGAAGTGAGGCTATTATGTACGGAACAGGGTCATTTGCCGAGATGCAGGAGTTAACCCATTTCCGTCAATTTGACACGAATGTTTTTGCACAAGTGATAGATCTTATGCAGCCCGACGGAACGGTAATTGGCTATTTGCTGCTTGGTTCAAAAAAATAATACGTCTTTTACACCTTAATCGACAAAGTAAGGCTGGAAACCGTCCGTCTGCTGATGGGAGCTGCCTTACTCGACGAACTACGAGGAGCGAGAAGTGGGTTACCAATGAAAACCTCAGAATACAGATTACTAGAGGCACAGCAAGCAGAGCGAGTTCGAATGTCATATTATTTGCATGATCATGTTTTGCAGAATCTAATCTTTCTTGCACGCGATTTGGAAGAATTACACGATACAGAACAAAGTGACAAGCGGTTGACCGTCGTCTGGTTAAAATGTTTGTATGATACGCAACGCGACCTCCGAATGCTGTGCGATGATTTATACCCGTACATCATCGATCAAGCAGGGTTAGATGCAGCCGAGGGGATCAATCGCGCAAGAGTGATGGTGGTACAGGGTTAGGACTAGCGATCGCCAAACAAGTTATCGAAAAACATGGTGGAAATATTAAGCTGACAACGAATGGCGAGACGAGTTTTATACTCTTCTTGCCAAAAAAAGTTCTGACATCTAACTAATTTATTCTTCAAAAAATATCCGAAAAAGAAATGTAAGATTATTGAAAGAAAGATGAAAGTTGATTGGAAGAGTCATCCTGTAACCTACAATAGAATATTTATGAAATAGATTGTAGGTAGGGGGATTAAAAAATTGGAAGTATTCAAAAGGAAACTCATTTATTTTGTTAGAAGGCTATATGCAAAACCAAATCGGATAGAGCCATTGTCATTAGGTTGGAAAGGTGCAGCTATCGCTTTAAGTACGATGGCATTCCTATTGATGTTGAATCAAGGGAAGTTTTTATTAGATCAGCGTAGTTTTTTAGATTTCACTATTGGAATGTTCGTATTTATTTTTTCCGTAGTGTTAATAAGTGGTTTTATCACTCTTCTATTGCATGGAGTGAAAAAAATTCCTAGTCGATATTTATGGATACTCTTTAGTTCACTAATATTTCTGGTGTTCTGCTTTTTCGCTCCTTTGGAAGTAGCTATCCCATTTATTCTATTAGTAGCGGTTGTTGTTTCTTTGTGGGGTGCACTATTATACAAATGGTTAAAGGGTAGTTATAAAAATGCAAAGAAATATCAAAAAGTTAGCGTCCTCACATGTTTATCTATATTGACTATTGGGATTGGAGCATGTGGTTATTGGTTGATTCATCCCGGGGAAGCGAACACCCCAGTAGTTGTATTAAAGCAGCTGAAAACATCGAAACGATATGACAATACTATGCTTAGAAATCCAGCGAAACCGGGCAATTATCCAATTAGAAAGCTCACATATGGCAGTCCGAATACTTATCGAGAAGACTTTAACCAAAAAAATTCTTTGACAACTAAAACAGTAGACGCTAGCGATTTTGTAGAAAAGTGGTCTTCTGTTCGCACGAGAACACTTGGTTTTGGACCTGAGGCAATGCCGTTAAATGGTCAAGTGTGGTACCCAGAAGGGAAAGGAGACTTTCCGTTAGTAATGATCGTTCATGGAAACCATTTAATGACTGATTATTCTGATCCAGGTTACGAATATTTAGGTAACCTTCTTGCGAGTAGGGGCTATATAGTTGTATCCGTAGATGAAAACTTTCTTAATGGTTCTCCCTACGATGATTTATTTTTGGTTAGTCCGCTAAAGAATGAGAATCCAGCGAGAGGATTATTATTGCTGGAGCATTTACAGACGTGGAAAGAATGGAACAGTACTAAAAACAATCCATTCTATCAAAAAGTGGATATGGAACATATTGCACTAATAGGGCATTCTAGAGGTGGAGAAGCTATCGCGATTGCAGCTGCTTATAACGAAATGCAACACCCACCTAGTAACGGAAATATTCAATTTGATTATAATTTCTCAATCCAATCGCTTATTTCTATTGCTGGAGTAGACGGTCAATATATGCCTGCTGGGAAACCACTTCCGTTAAAAAACGTAAACTATTTGGCACTACAAGGGGCGCATGATATGGACGTAAATAGCTTTGATAGCTCTAATCAGCAATATCGGATTTCCTATACGAATAAAGATGATTATATGAATGCGTCGGTCTATATTTATGGAGCCAATCATGGGCAATTTAATGAAGAATGGGGACGAGGAGATCTAGCTGGCATGGCTAACCAACTCTTTAACCTAAAACAAATTATGCCTCGCGATCAGCAAGAAACCATCACGAAAGTATTGATATCTGCTTTTTTAGATAGTACGTTGAAAGAAAAGAAACGATACAAGGAAATTTTTAAAGATCTAGGTTATGCTAAAGAATGGCTTCCTGACACACTGTATATCAATAATTACTACGATTCGCAAACATCTTTGATTGCTACGTTTAATGAAGATATTGATCTAAACACGACCACTGTTCCAGGCGGCAAACTGTTCGGCAAGAATTTGAAGGAATGGAAAGAGGAAAAAGTCAAAATGAAAAATGATGAGGCAGATTATAGTGCCGTTCGTTTAGGTTGGAATTCAAAAGACAAATTTTCTCCAGCTTTTTATACATTAACTCTTCCCGAGAATGGATTAGAGATAGGGCAGAACAGTTCTATCGTATTTTCACTTGCAGATAATAGAAAGGAAGAAAAAGAGAACAATCAGGAGGAACTAATTGATTTTACAGTCACTGTAGAAGATAGCAATGGCAACCAGGCGAGCCTGCCTCTTAGCTATATAGCCAAATTGACACCTGCCATAAAAGGAAAGTTACTGAAAAAACCTTTTTCCAATATAGGTAATACGACGGAACCAGTGTTTCAACATTATGGATTTTTATTGAACGATTTTAAAGAAGTAAATCCACAGTTTGATCCACTGAAGCTAAATAAGATCCATTTCCAATTTAATTTAACCAAACAAGGGACGATACTAATGAATAATATTGGGATTAGAAATGAAAATATATAAAAATATTAGTAATAACTAGGGAGAAATTATGGGGGGGAAACAAAATTGAAGAACCAAACGATTTACTTACTCCGACATGGTGAAACTGAATTTAATACACAAGGGCGATATCAAGGAGAGCTCGATTCACCATTAACTGAAATGGGTGTACATCAAGTACAACAAAATGCTCTAATGCTAAAAAGTTTAATTGGAGATCCAAATGAATGGAAAATTTTTTCGAGTCCATTAGGCAGAGCTATGCAGAGCACTGAAATAATTTGTGAAACAATTGGATATGATTTGAAGAATGTTGTTAAAGAAGATCGTTTAACTGAGGTGGCTGTGGGACAATGGGCTGGATTAACAACGAAAGAAATTGAAAGTTCTTGGCCCAATCTTTTTCATAACATAGATGTGTATAATTGGTATTTTAATGCGCCAAATGGAGAAGCTTACGACTCAGTAGTGAACAGACTAAGTGCTTGGCTAGAAAACATTCAACATATACCGAAAGTGATCGTTATTTCACATGGTCTAACAGGTCGTATTTTACGAGGAATATATGCAGATTTAATGAAGGAAGATACACTTAAGCTAGAAGTATCTCAGGATGTATTTTTTAAATTAACGAATAAAACAATAACAAAAATATGTTCAGATTTTGATGATTTTTAACTTATTTGGAGCGGGTGTATAAACATCCGCTGAAATAGAGGAACCCAGGCAAAAAACACGTTGCTACCGCTTCGCTTTCGCGCAAAAAACATCTGCAGGCCTAAGCACAAAGCCGATTCCGGACGCAATTATGCCAAAGCATAATTCATCATTCAAACTTTAAGAATTTCTTCATAAATTTCCTACAGGAATAATCATAAATGCCTCCTATTATAATGTGTGGGGGGCGTTTTTTTTATGAAAAAATTTGTCTTATTTTGTTTTATATGTGCGGCAGCATTCTTTTTTTATTATACGAATAACATAGCAACGGAACAAACACCAGTAGAGCTACCTTCGTTGCATAGTAAAAATGCTTTGTTGCTGAATGAAAAAGGAGAAGTATTATTTGAAAAAAATGCAGATGACATTATTTATCCTGCATCATTAACGAAAATTATGACAGCGATTGTTGCCATTGAAATGACTACTGATTTGCAGAAGCAAACCATTGTTAAACCACAAACGATTTCTAAATTTACTGCTCAAAATGCTTCCATGGCGGGCTTTAAGGCAGGAGATTTTGTAACGATAGAGGATTTATTATATGGCACACTGCTTGCTTCTGGGGCGGATGCTACAGGAACACTTGCGGATGCGATGGCAGGTAGTGAAGAAGCATTTGTAACATTAATGAATAAAAAAGCACAGGAATTAGGACTGAACGATACCCATTTTGTCAATGCCAGCGGATTACATGATCCTGCTCATGTCTCCAGTGTCCGTGATATAAGTAAGCTATTTCGTTATGCCATTAAAAATCCTACCTTTTATCAAATTTTGACTTCGAAAAGTTATATGACTCATGTTCCAAATGAATTAACGATAACAAGCTCACTATTAGCGAGAATACCAGTTGGGGAAGGTGCAATATTGGGAGGAAAAACGGGCTACACACCTGAAGCGGGTCTTTGCTTAGCCTCTATTATCGAAAAAGATGGAAAACAATATATTTTCGTGACGACGAATGCGAATGGGCAGGCTTGGACACCACCATTCCATATTGAAGATGCTCTTACAGCGTACGATGCGCTGTAAGAGGAAAAATTATGAAAAAGGTATAACTTTTTTATCGTTTCAATCGTCTTATTTATAGGGTGCACGGTTCAAGTACCTGATAAAGGCGTCTTGGGGCCTTTGACAAATGAAAGTTGGCAAAATTGCTAACGCAGTATTCATACTTGGGGAACAATCGATCATTTTCATTTAAGTGGGGAGGTATTACGTGCCAATTGTTTTCATCATCTAATGCCAGTGCTACCACAGAGGAATTTTTATGAAGAAAAGGTGAAAGTTTTTTAGAAAAGCATCAGTAAACAATTTGATAATATGCCGTTCATCCTAGCTACCAAAAACGTTAATAAGAAATTTTTATGGTTCATCACCAAAAGTTGTGGATGACTTTTGTTAAAACGTCTACTATGTAAATAGTTGATTGGAGTGGAGACTGGGCGACTCCTTGGGGATCAGCGATAGAGGAACGAAGGCTAAAAGCATCACATCCTGTGATAACGCCTTCGTGACCAACATCGTGTTGGCCCGAGACCCTGCAGCGCAGCAAAGCGGCTCATCGGACGCCCCCAGGAAAGCGCCCAGTCGGAACGGAAATCAACCACACGTTTTGGTGATGATCCATTTTTATTCACAAAAACTAGTTGATTTCTACTATTTCCTGGAATAATTTATTATTCTATAATTAGAGTCGAATCCTATACTTTTATGGAAAAAACATATGAGAAAAGACATCTGTGATGAAAAGGGCGGTGTAGAACAATGAAAAAACTTTTACCCTATGCAATTATTTTGACTTTTTTAATCAGTTTTATGTTTGTAGGTAATACTCCTGCAAATGCTGAGGGTACACCAGTTATTCAATCCGTAGCTAATGACACAACAGTTTATGTAGAACCTTCCGTAGAAAGTACCGTAATCGGGCAAATAGCGAAGGGTAGTTATGTAACAGCCACACCAGTAAGTGAGGAATGGACTCGAATTAAAACGCAACAGCTAGAGGGATATGTAGAAACGGCAGCATTAGTAAGCCTTAAATCGGAAAAATATGTAGTGACGAAAAAAGATGGAACAACTTTATTTACATACCCTAGTCCAAGTGCACAAAAAGCCGGACAGATTTACGAAAATAGTATTATCTTTGTATATGGATCGGCACCTGGAGGTTGGTCATTTATCCAATATGGTCATCAAACAGGTTATGTTGCAACAAATTCTTTAAAGAAACCTGTTGCGACAAAAAAACGAGTAAATGCTACTAATGGCGCTGTGCTTCATTTAACTGCTAGCCCAAGTGGTGAGGTTCTTGGTACAATTGCCAATAAAACAGTCGTTCAGCAATATACAATGCTAGCAGGCTGGGCCTATGTAGAAGCAGATGAACAAAAGGGCTATGTGAAATCTTCAGAGCTAGCAAATATCCAAATAACGGATAACAAAGTTTACAATAAAGGTGTACCAGTAGCGAAAGGGGAAAAAAAGCGTGTGGCATTAACATTTGATGATGGGCCAGATGCAAAAGTTACCCCACAAGTTTTAGCAATTTTAAAGAAATATGATGCAAAGGCTACATTTTTTATGGTTGGGCAAAATGTCTCTAAAAATTCAGCAGTCGTAAAGCAAATTTATGAGGCTGGCCATGAAATAGGCAATCATACATGGGACCATGCAAAGTTAACAGCCTTATCGACAGCAAATGTTAAACAAGAGGTTGATCGAACTAACAATGCTATTTATGCTGCAATCGGTCAATATCCAACGGTTTTCCGTCCACCATATGGTGCAACGAATGATAAAGTTCGTTCTGTCATGACGATGCCTTCTATTCTATGGTCAATCGATACGCTAGATTGGAAGCATCGCAATGCTGAGAAAATATTAACGTATGTGAAAGTGTCAGCAAAAGATGGCAGCATTATTTTAATGCATGATATTCATCAAACGACAGCAAATGGTTTAGAAAATGTCATTCTATACTTGCAAAAACAAGGCTACGAATTTGTAACTGTTAGTGAAATATTACAATAATCAATAAGCGACTGGAAAGGCCGTGCAACTGTCAATCAAGACAATTGCACGGCCACTTATTTTATGAAGTTGACGAGACCTATTTTATTACCCTGAAAAAGGGAAATGTTAAACACAGAGGTATTAGCTACGAACAGGTCTGCGTCCTTGTGTAGACCGCTTAAAGGTATGGCTACATACGTTTGTCTAAATTCAATTTAAAGATTCGGAGGAATAGAAATGACAACTAATAAGAATCTTTCACAATGCATAAAGATAAGACCTTTAACCATATATGATTATGAAACTGCCTTAAAATGGAGTATGGATGACTCTTTTTGTTTAGCCAATGGATGGGAGTTAAATAGAAGTCCCGAAGAACTATATAAATGGTGGCTCAAATGTGTTAACAATGTAGCTGAAGATTTTATCCGAATGGGAATAGAGTTTAACGATAAAATAGTTGGATATGCAGATTTAGCCTGTATTAAAGGGAATACTGCTGAATTAGGTATTGCAATTGGTGAAAATGGGCTGTGGGGGAAAGGAATAGGATTTAATTCTGCCATATGTATGATGGAGTTTGCCACAAAGAAATTAGGAATTACAACTTTTAACGCAGAAACACACGAAGCTAATGTTCGTTCACGAAAAATGCTTGAAAAGATAGGATTTAAAGAAATAAGTAGAGTAGGGAATGAAGAATATTTTGGAATGAACAGCCAACTAATACAATACGAACTAAATTTATAACAGGGAAACCTCAGTTTAAAGGTTCCCCCATATTTTCCTTCAGAAATAAACATTAAACTTTAACAGAGCCTTTATTTAAATAAATTGATCGTCGTAATAATAATTGGAATACCGAAGACGTCGATTAAAAACGCTCCTACAATTGGTACAACAAGAAATGCTTTTTGAGATGGACCGAAACGTTGGACAACTGCTGACATATTGGCCATCGCATTTGGCGTTGCCCCTAAACCGTGACCAGCAAAACCGGCAACCATCACCGCAGCATCGTAATTTTTTCCAAGAATCTTAAACAAGACAAATATACTAAATAAGACAATGAAGAATACTTGTACAAAAACAATGATGAATAGTGGCAGTGCTAAATCAGCAATTTCCCATAATTTAACACTCATGAGCGCCATTGATAGGAAAACACCTAATGTCACATCGCCGATTAAAGAAATGCTTTTCATGTTAATCGCTTCAGGTTTTATTTTATCCATAATATTGCGCACTAGTACAGCTACAAACATTGCACCGACATAGCCAGGTAGTACGAAGCCAGTAGCTTCTGAGAATAATGTTCCAACATATGTCCCTACAGCCATACAGAACGTAATTAATAATACTTGTGTAAAGAATGAATCGGATGTAATTTGTTCATTTTTATTTTCAAAATCAATTTCTTTTGTTTCTTGTTCATTTGGTGTTAAATTATATTTACCAACTAAGTATTTTACAATCGGACCACCGATTAAGCCACCAGCTACTAAACCACATGTAGCCGCAGCCGCACCGATTGTCATGGCTGATGAAATACCTAAGTCTTCTAATGTTTGTCCAAATGCTGCAGCGGCACCATGGCCACCTTCCATAGAAACAGCACCAGCCATCATACCGATTAATGGATGAATCCCCATGAGCGATGCAAGAGATACACCAATAACATTTTGCATTAATGCTAGGAAACCACAAGCCAACCAATAAATAATTAATAATTTTCCGCCAAGCTTTACAAGTTTAAAGCTTGCTCCTAAACCAATTGTTGTGAAGAATGTAATCATAAATAAGCTTTGTAATGACGTATCAAGCGAAACTTCTAATACGCCAGTTGTCTTTAGAATAGTGGCCAATGCGGCAAATAATAAGCCGCCAACAACAGGTGCTGGTATACAAAAACGCTTTAAAAAACCGATTTTATTGATGAGCCAGCCGCCCAATGCGAATAGTGCAACTGCTAGAAATACTGTTGTAATTTGATTAATTTCGATCATGAACTTTATCTCCTAAGTAAGTGATTTAGTGCTTCATAAACAAAATAAGCACCTAGTTTAACTGTGCGTCCATTCTCATCCAGTGAAGGATTTACCTCACAAATATCAAAAGAATGTGTATTTGGATGTGAAGTTACTTGTTGAAGTATCGTACGTACCGTTTTTGGATCTAGTCCAAACGGTGATGGAGCACTAACGCCCGGTGCAAATGCAGCATTTAGTACATCCATACAAAGTGTTAAGAGAATATAATCATGATTATCCATATATTGCTGAAGGTCATACATGATTTGCGCTTTATTTTCTGGCGTCATATTTTCTTCTAACACATAATTCACATGCAATTCATCGGCTTTATCAAATAGTTCTTTTGTATTGCCAAAACGTTGTATACCTAAAACAAAGTAATCGGCAAGCGCATCCTGTTCTAAAATCTGCCGGAACATTGTACCAGAAGATGGTTGCTCATCGTATGGTCGTAAATCGAAATGAGCATCGATGTTGACGATCCCGATTTTTGCATCTTTAGGTAACGCTGCACGAACGCCTAAATAATGCCCGTATAATGTTTCATGTCCACCGCCAAGCACGACACATTGTATTTTTTTATTTAGCAATGTTTTGACAATTTCGCCGAGCTCATGTTGTGCTTCTTCTAATGCGTGGTTAAGACAAAGAACGTTACCAACATCTATAATTTGCTGTTCATCATTAAATGTCCAAGGTAAGCTAGATAGTGATTCACGCAGAGCATTAGGTGCACTTGCTGCCCCTACACGCCCCTGATTACGACGTACACCTTCATCACATATAAAGCCCACAATTCCGGCATGCTGATTATCTGAAGCGCTTACATCGTTAATCGGAATTCTTTCCACTTTTTGATGTAAACGGAAACTACTCGTATTAGTCGTTGAATCTATACGGCCTTTCCATTGTTTTTGATCTGTCATTGTATACATATCTTCATCAACCCCATTTCCAATATTATTCTAGTGAAAATATTGTTATGAATAAATTATATATTCACATAATTATAAATGCTAATATATAATTAATATTAATCTATAGCTTAAAACTATAAATGTGGGGGGATGTTGCTGTGGATTTTAAACAATTACAATATTTTTTAGCAGTTGTGGACCAAATGAATTTCTCGAAGGCAGCTGAAAAACTGCATATTTCTCAGCCTTCTCTAAGTAATGCTATTAAAAAATTAGAGCAAGAAATTGGCTCACCTTTACTTGAAAGGAATACAAGAAATCTTCAATTAACAGAAGCAGGTGAGCTTTTATATGAACGAGCAAACGTTATATTGAAAAACATGGAAGTTTTAAAAATAGAAATGGATGAGGTTATTGTACGTGGCACAAGTGACATAACGATAGGCGTGATGGAATCGATTAAGCATTGGCTCCCAAAAGTCATTACAGAGTATAAAAAAGAATATCCAGAAATGATGATTCATCTAGTAGATATTTTAGGGAGTAAGCGTGTTGAAAAATCGCTTAAAAGCTATAAAACACATTTAATTATTACAAATCAGATAATGGATGATGAAGAGCTCGAAGTTAACTGCTTATATGAAGAGCGACTTGTAGCCGTTTTACCTTTAAATCACCCATTAACGAAGAAAGAGAAGTTGACGATCGCAGATTTAAGTGAAGAGCCTTTTATTATTAGTACAGGGGGCTTTCAAACGAGACATGACATTTTAGATGCATTTGAAAAGGCTGGAAAAAACATTAATATCCAATTTGAAATTGAACGCTTTGAAACGGCTGTATCTCTCGTTCGTGAAAATTTAGGCGTTACCATTCTACCAGAAAATTATTTAAAAGGTCCTACAGCTAAAACTATTGTACAAAAAGAAGTAGATTGCCCCAATTTACGACGAAATGTTTATGTGGTGTACTTAAAAAATCGCCATTTACCTTTGGCTATTCGTGAATTGCTTACAGATATTATGGAGATAGGCAAAAAACTTTAGAATATTGAAAGCTTAAATACCACGGTTGATGGATTATGTTAAAAATGAAACTAAGAGAAAAATGATGGTAGAACGTTGATAACCTAAAATAGTTTTGGGATGTTTCGTGAATTCTAAATATATATGAAGGGTGACAATATGAGAAAAATAGTAATTGGTATTCTAATAGTCTGTTTATACTGTTTTCCTTTTGTTTATTTTTCAATGTACCAAGATTTTGCTAACCGATCAATGCTCTGCTACTTATTGATGATTGTAGTGACTTCACTTCTTGCTTTTCTTGGGAAATTTCTATGCAACTCAATTCCTTTTATTATCGGCAATATTGTATCGGCAGTTATGTCCTTTTACTTTATCGGTAGGATGGAAGACACGCTAGGGATAGGATGGGATAGTGGTTATTTTAAACCATTTTCACCTTCCCAACTATTAGTAATTGTGAGTATCTTAATTTTAATCCCTCAGTTTTTCGCTATGAAATTAGCTAATGGACACAAAAATAAAGTTAAAGATTAAATTAAGTGAGATGAGTAACTTCAATGAATGAAAAGTTACTCTTTTTTTGATGAAGTGCACATTGCGAAATAAACTCAATCGACGCTATTCTGATTTGAAGATACATATTATGGCAAAATAGTGTTTTAACTTGTATTTTTTTATTGTAATGAGATTTTCTATCCCTAAAAACACTGCCTTAAGTATGAATTTTCTCTATAATTCAAATTTTTGTTTAATAGACATTGATTTACAAGAAATATAGCGGTAACATTTAATGTAAGAATAAAAATGAATATTCATTCATTTGTCATTTTGATGTTCAAATAAAGGGGGCTTTTTTATGAATTTTTCTTATAGTGAAAAAGTAGTCGAATTACAAGAGAAGCTGACAAATTTTATGGAGCAGTACATTTATCCAAATGAGGCCGTGTTTGCTGCACAGGTAGAAGCAATGGAAGATCGTTGGGGAGCGATCCCACCAATTATGGAGGAATTAAAGCACAAAGCAAAAGAAGCGGGCCTATGGAATTTATTTTTGCCAGATAGCGAATATGGTGCAGGTTTGACGAACTTAGAATATGCACCTTTATGTGAAATTATGGGACGCTCTTTACTTGCTCCTGAAGTGTTTAATTGCAATGCGCCAGATACGGGAAATATGGAGGTGCTTGTGCGTTACGGCTCAGAACAGCAGAAGAAGCAGTGGCTAGAACCGTTATTACGTGGAGAAATACGTTCCTGCTTTGCAATGACTGAGCCTGCAGTCGCGTCTAGTGATGCAACTAACATCGAGGCAAGTATTGAACGTGATGGCGATTATTATATTTTAAATGGACATAAGTGGTGGACGACAGGAGCTGGCGATCCTCGCTGTAAAATCGCTATTTTTATGGGGAAACATAAAGAGTCTACAGCACCTATCCATGAGCAACAGTCGATGATTTTAGTGCCGATGGATACACCAGGAGTGAAAATAGAGCGTATGCTTACGGCATTTGGCTATGATCACGCACCAGAAGGACACGGTGAGGTGACGTTTACTAATGTTCGAGTACCAGTTGAAAATATTTTGTGGGGAGAAGGAAAAGGCTTCGCGATTGCGCAAGGTCGTTTAGGGCCAGGTCGTATCCATCATTGTATGCGTCTTATTGGAGCCGCTGAACGTGCATTAGAGGAAATGTGCGTTCGTGTTCAGGAGCGACATGCTTTCCATCGACCACTCGCAGACCAAGGTGTGATGCGCGAGCGTATTGCGGAGTCCCGTATCGATATTGAGCAGGCAAGACTCTTAACGCTAAAGGCAGCGTACATGATGGACACAGTAGGAAATAAAGAAGCGAAGGCAGAAATTGCGATGATTAAAGTAGTGGCGCCAAATATGGCATTGCGAGTTATTGACCGAGCAATTCAAGCATTCGGTGCTGCTGGAGTAGGACCTGATACGACGCTTGCGGCACAGTGGGCTAATTCTCGAACATTACGATTAGCAGATGGACCGGATGAAGTGCATCGTAACACGGTTGCCAAGCTGGAGTTGAAAAAGCATGCTAAAAAGCAAGAGGAGCTGGTTAAATGACGGTACTAGACTTATTTAGCTTAAAGGGGAAAACGGCCATCATAACGGGGGGAGGACGCGGTCTTGGAGCCCAAATTGCACAAGGCTTTGCCGAAGCTGGTGCCAATATTGTACTGTGCTCAAGAAAGGTCGAGGCATGCGAAGAGGTAGCTGTAGAATTAGCTGAATTAGGTGTACAAACATTAGCTCTTGCTTGTGATGTGACAAAGCCAGAGGATACCGCGAATGTAGTGTCAAAAACGCTTGAAACATTCGGCAAGATTGATATTTTAGTCAATAACAGTGGGGCGTCTTGGGGTACTCCTGCTGTTGAAATGCCATTTGAGGCTTGGCAAAAAGTCTTCGATGTTAACGTTAATGGTACATTTTTAATGACTCAGGCTGTTGGTAAAATAATGCTAGAACAAAAGAGCGGAAAAATTATCAATATCGCTTCGGTTGCAGGGCTGGGTGGTACATTACCTGATTTCATGGATACAATTGGCTATAACGCAAGTAAAGGTGCGGTCATTACTCTAACAAAAGATTTAGCCGTAAAATGGGGGCCATATGGCGTCAATGTAAATGCGATTGCCCCAGGATTTTTCCCAACAAAAATGTCAAAAGTCTTAATTGAGCGCGGACAAGATTATTTAATGGGCGTGACGCCGTTAAAACGTTTAGGAACTGAAAATGACCTAAAAGGCGTTGCATTATTTTTAGCCGCGGCTGCCTCAGATTATATTACGGGGGACGTCATAGTTGTAGATGGCGGTATGAGTTCAATCATTTAAGGGAGGGGTACAATGGATACGATACAAGTAAGGGCAAGTGAACGTATTGATGAAGTGAAATTGCATTCATTTCTAAAGAGCCAATTTCCAGAGTTACCAGAAGGAAAGCTAGAAATTTCACAGTTTAGTGCCGGACATTCAAATTTGACTTATTGCCTAAAAGTAGGCGAATTTGAAGTTGTTCTTCGTCGACCTCCACACGGACCAGTCGCTAAAAAAGCACATGACATGAAACGTGAGTTTACGATTATATCTGCATTACATCCATTTTTATCTGCTGTACCAAAACCTTATGTTTACGTTGAAGATCGAGAAATTATCGGTAGTGATTTCTTTTTAATGGAACGCAAAAAGGGTATCGTACTCGATACTCATTTTGCACCTGGAACTGAAAATACGGAGGATTTAGGACGGCTCATATCAGAAAAGATGGTTGATTCACTAGTTGCTCTTCATGCAATACCATATAAGGAAACGAAGCTAAAGGACATGGTAAAGCCAGAAGGGTTTATGGAACGGCAGGTACATGGATGGATTGAGCGCTATGACAAAGCGAAAACGGCAGAGCATGCTGAAGTAGCGACATTGACAAAGTGGTTAAAGAATCGAGTACCTTCTAATCATGAAGCAACCATTATTCATTATGATTACAAGCTTAATAACGCCATGTTTACAAGCGATTACTCAGAGATGATTGGTCTTTTTGATTTGGAGATGACAACTGTAGGGGATCCATTAGCAGATTTAGGTGTAGCCATGAGCTATTGGATGCATGCAGATGACCCAAAAATGCTACTATACGCATTTGGAGAACCGCCAATAACGACTTTACCAGGGTTTTACACACGTCAAGAATTCATTAATCGATATGCAGAGAAAAGCGGGCGTGATGTTTCAGCCATCGATTATTATATTACATTTGCTTACTTTAAATTAGCTGTAATATGTCAGCAAATCTATTATCGATACGTGAATGGTCAAACAAAGGACGATCGTTTTGCACAAATGGATAAAATGGTAGCTGCACTAATTCATCAGGCTTCCAAGGCACTATAAACTATGGTGAAAATGACGGTTGCTTGTAAAGCAGCCGTCATTTCATGTTGTTAAAACCTTTTTCTGTCAATGAAATTAAGGTGTCAAATTATATAAGGTAGGATCCTTCCCTACCAAAATAAGAAATGATCAGATTTTAGGCGTGGTTATACATAAAATACTATTTACATACTTACCCATTTGACTTCTTAAGAATGAACGTTAATGTTAGGATGGGTTTATTTTGGGGAGTAGTTCTTGCATTGTTAGTTGGCTTATATTTTGCTTTTGAAACTTATATGATTAATCAACAATCATTTCAATTTTCATTATCTATTGATGATTATCTAAATGGTTTTTTAATGGCTGGGAATGCAGAAGAAATTGTTTTTAGGGGATTAATTTTACAAGAGATTAATAAAAAAATGGCTTTTTGGAAAGCAAATGTTATGACTGCTTTATTATTTTTAGTAATACACTATCCAGTTTGGATTTACAATGAAAAATTCTTTCATTTTGGGACGCATGTATATGTTTTTATTTTAGGCTTACTCTTTGTGCTCGTATACAAAAAGACTGGCTCATTATGGTCAGTTATTATATTGCATGCTCTTCATAATTTTTTTGTCACTATTATTTAGAAAAGAAAATACATTATTAACTTTCTTCAACTAACGATACGATTCACGAAATGCTCAAATTATAACAGCAATGATCCCACAAGTTTTTGATGGAATCATCGCTATTTTTTTCCCAATCCTTTTTAAATATTTGTTGAAATTCACATATCATTTAATAAACTCCTTTTGCTATAACTTTTTAATTATGATTGGGTTTAAGTCTATAGTTTTTAGTTTTTTATCTTTGCGGTTTCTAGATGAATACCAACAATTAATACTGAACTCACTAAAAAATTGGATTTTGGGAGTCTAACAGGGTTTGACCTACAAAATTGTGATAGAATCAACCCTGTTTTGCTTAAAGTAAGAATAGCTACTAAACAATCAACTTCCTAGAGTTATGTATCTCTGAAAGCTTAACGATGTATAGCCTTGTTTTCTATAAGTAATTATTTCCAAACTTTAGAAGGTTGATTATATTTTGTTTAAATTTAATTTTCGTAAAGAAGAAAAAAATCTCCCATTACCTGTAAAGCAAACGGGCCATTTAATTGAATAACACATTAAAAGAAAATAGATGTTTAAGTTAAGATTTATGAAAGCTTGTGAAGATGTACTTAAGTCAACGATCAGGTTTCTTGAGGTAGGAAAAAGTAATACTAACCATTAATAGTAGGTGTTAGAATAGATTAAGTAATCGTGTTAATTAATATTTAAGAGGTGTTTTTATGAAGTTAGATGAATTTACAATTGGAGATGTGTTCGAAACTAAACCATACAAATTAACAAAAGAGGATATTATGAGGTTTGCAGGTGAGTTTGACCCCCAATATATGCATTTAGATGAGGAAAAAGCAAATCAGGGAAGATTTAATGGAATCATTGCTTCTGGGATACATACACTAGCTATTTCATTTAAGCTATGGGTTGAAGAAGGTAAATATAGTGAGGATGTTATTGCAGGAACAAGAATGAATAATATTAGATTTATAAAGCCGGTGTATCCTGATGATGAACTACATATCATTGTAAAGGTTATTGATAAGAAAGCAACAAAGAATGAAATGGGTATCCTAACGGTATTGTTATCTACTTTTAATGATAAGGAAGAAAAAGTTTTTGAGGGCGAATTATCTGCATTGATAAAGCGATGAAGGTTATTTTAAATTATTGAACACCACCAGTTAATAGTATTTCAATTAAAGGGGACAATTCTTAAGAGGAATTGTCCCTTTTTCAATAATAGGGCCAGATTGTTGAAGATCAACATTGCTGAAAATGGGAATATTTGAGATGATTGGTATTAAGCAAACAGGCAGAATAGTGGAACATGGGGATGAAAGCGAGAGGGGATATTTATGACTTATAAGTTTAAGATTATGACTCAGGAACAAGCTGAGGATATTGCACATAATTGGCACTATGATGGAGAATATTCTTTTTATGATATAGAAGCTGATGAAGAAGATTTAGCTGAATTTTTAAACCCAGAAACAAGAGGTACCTCAATGTTTGCGGTTTTGAAAAAGGATGAAATCATTGGTTTCTTCAGTGTTAACAAAGTAGCTACTAATATTTATGATATAGGTTTAGGAATGAGACCAGATTTGACTGGCGATGGTAGAGGGTTAGAATTTCTAAATGCAGGTATTGATTTTGTCCAATCAAGATTTACACCAGATAAAATTATATTATCAGTGGCAACTTTTAATCAAAGAGCGATAAAAGTATATAGAAAAGTTGGGTTTAAAGATATTGATACATTTATGCAAGATACAAATGGCAGTACATATGAATTTCTAAGAATGGCTTATGAATGCTAATTTAAAAGTTCCTTTGTTCAATTATAGGGCACGATTGTTTAATAAGCGTCGCTGTTCTTCTTAAACTCCCAGGAAAGAACTTAATCATCTTTTATTTCTGTGGTGAAGAGCTGAATTTTGCGGTTCATGGATGGCTAACGGAGGCTTTCCGTGAAGATCATTGAGTTGCATAGGCAGCTCTTTTTTTCTTATTGAACTACCGAAGTAGGTTACTTTAAGAGGGCAAAAGTAACAAAGTATTGAATTTATATACAGTTAAGTTTTTAGTTGTGTAAGGAGGGAAAACAATGATTAAACAAATAATTCAAAATTGGAATCAGTATTGTAGAGATGAAAATTTTGTTGGCATAGGTTCTACAAGAAAAGTATATAGAGTTTTGGATTATGTAATAAAAGTGCATTTGCATCCAATCGGTTATAAACAATCAAAAAATGAATTAGAAATTTATACTTCAATGGCTGATAAAGATTTCGACCGGTTATTCGCCCAGACATACTATGTTGATGAATTCATATCTGTACAAAAATATTGCAAACCTTTAGAACTAAAGAATAATCAGTCCTATGAGGTGAAAGTTGAAGAAAACCGACGCTTGATCCCTAATTTGTTGGATGAGGTTTTAGAAATATTAGATAAAAACTTCGACTGCTTTGATTTAATAGACAGTAGTAATTACGGTTTAAACAATGATGGTAAACTTGTTTTTATCGATTATGGTATGACAAAGAAATTATATGAGAAAGAGTGGGTTCCATTAGCAGAAGAGGGCATACTTCCGCAAATACATTTTGACTTTTGCATCGTTTGTGGATTAGAAAATGAACTACGTATGTACGGAGACGATGACAAAGACAAACGTTGTTATGATTGTGGTAAGGAATAAGGAGAATCAGTATGTCGGAAAGTTTGTGAAATATTGTACTTAAACGCCCATGAAAGAACGTAATTATCTTACATTTTCTGTGGTGTAGTGTTAATTTACACGACATGGATGGCTAACGGGCACAAGAGTTTAAGATCAAGCCTACGTCAAAGGAGCTTTTCTTATTGAGCTAAGTTAAGTTGCAACAGCTACCTGTAAATTAATAGACTTGGATTATAAAAGGATTGACAATAAACGTGCGTGTGTTGTCAATCCAATAGCTGCATAATTGAAGAAGACTAGCCAAGCTAGTCTTTTTTTCTATGTTTTTTGATTGGTAGTGAATTATAAAGACCTAATAAAAACTATAAGAAATATCCTTTTATGTTTGGATAATAGGAATACTTTCTAGCTTCAAAGGTTGTTAACATCTACAAAAGCGCTTTCAATCCTAATTCCTCCTGCAGTAAGTATATTTCCATTTCCTAACACATGAAAAAGTAGCTATTCTTACAAATGAGTAAGAATAGAAAATAAGTAGTTAGATAACAGTTATTCAAATATAAAGAATATCTAGTCTATAATTTAGACATCAAGTAAAGAAGGGGAAGAAAGTTTTATAGGCATAGGATTCGGAGTAAAACGTTCCACCACAACCGGCCAATGGAATATTAGTTATCGGCACGGAAAAAGATGTGAATAAAGTTAAGCAGGACTATAAATATAAAACCGAACGAACTGTTGATGACAAAGCGAAGTTCGTAGTAACAAAAAAAGTGTATCAAAAGAAAATATATTGTTATTATACAGCTTGAACAATTTATTAGGAAAGGAATTATTAGAGCAAGAAAAGAACCAGACAGTGTGTCTACCATTTCAGACCCTGTTCATGAAATTAAAGAATAATCTGGTTCACTAAATTTGTTCTATTCTATATGTGATTATGATTTGGTAGATTGCCAGATAGATTTGAATGGACAAATGATACCTGTACATTATGTTAAGAATCACGGATATAGCCCAATGGATTTTGTTATTCTAGATGACAAAAATTATGATGAGTTAACTGAACCAGATTCCTTTATTACACTGCTTCCAATGGCTAATAAATTTGATTATAAAGATAAAGAAGAAGTAGAGAGAATTTTTGGAACAATTAAGAAAGCTTATCCAGATAGCAAAGACAAAGTGAATTTTGTAGACATACAAGATTGAGTTTTAATGAAGAGAGGTTGGTTTATATGGAAGTTGTACGTATGGAGAATATAGTGAAAAGTTATGGGGAAGGCAATAACAGGGTAGATGCATTAAAAGGAATTGATCTTTCTATTCAGCAAGGCGAGTTTGTCTCAATCGTCGGTGCTTCTGGTTCTGGAAAAAGTACACTGCTACATATTTTAGGTGGATTGGATCGCCCTAGTTCTGGGAAGGTATTCATTGGGGATAATGATATTTATAAATATTCAGATAATGAACTTTCAGTATTCAGAAGAAGAAAAGTTGGGTTCATTTTTCAATTCTTCAATTTGATACCAGTATTAAATGTCCAAGAAAATATTGCTTTACCTACGCTATTGGATAGTGAATCTATAGATAGGGAGTATTTAAATGAAATTATTAATATCCTGGGGCTTCAAGACCGTAAGGATCACTTACCTTCCGAACTATCTGGAGGGCAACAGCAACGGGTTTCAATCGGCAGGGCGCTTATTAATCGTCCGCATTTGATACTTGCTGATGAGCCTACTGGTAATCTAGATACTCGAAATACGAAAGAAGTTATGGATTTATTAAGACTCACGGCGAAAAAATACAATCAGACCATTGTAATGATTACTCATGATCTAAATATTTCATCGGCTTCTGATCGGATCATCACAATACAAGACGGCGAAATCATTTCAGATAAACGGCTAGCTACAAAAGAACCAAAGACTGGGGATGAATGAATTTGATCAACAGTTATAAACAATTAGGTAGCAGGTATTTAAAGGGGAATATGAAAAGAACGATTTTGACCGTAATTGGAATCGTACTTTCCGTAGCGTTAATTTCAACTATTGGTCTGTATATGAAAGGATCTCAACTCTCTCTAATTGAGAACATTAAGAAATTAAACGGTGTTTCTTTTCATGTTGGTATTTCAGATTACGATGAAGAGATATTAAATAAAATCAGATATAATCCCCAAATTGAATCGTTTGGTTTAATGTCTGAAGGGGACATCTTTCCACTTGGAGAGGTTTCTGTGCAAATGAATTTCGCGGATCATCACGCTTTAAACTTTCTAACCTACAGTCTACTGGATGGAAAATTACCAACCAATACTCATGAGGCAGCTATCGATTCCTGGTTAATTCCTTCTATAAAAAAAGATCTTCAATTAGGTGATTCATTTGAACTGGATGGAAAAACATATCAACTGGTAGGTTTACTGAAAAATAATGATTCTACACAGAAAGATAAAATGGGGCGATTATTAACGTATAAAAGTGAGTTTGCTATTGGAGAGGGAAGAATATTAATAGAAATTAACCAGAAAGCAGACTTTAACGAGGTTTTAGACGAATTAAACTCAATTACTGAAGACAATAACATTGCTATTAATACTGATTTGATTCGAGCTTTGAAACCGGAATCGGATCAATCGATTTTGGCTATTCTAGTAGTTGTAATTAGCATTGTTGTAATTATGACAATTGTTGTTATTTACAACACTTTTCAAATCAGTGTCGTAGAACGAATGAAGCAGTTCGGATTGTTGAGAAGTATCGGTGCTACACGAAAACAAATTCGACAAATTGTTATGAAAGAAGCTTTTGTGTTAGCTGTCATAGCTATACCAATTGGCATTATATGCAGCTTATTGGCGCTTGCTATTCTCCAAACCATTTTCTTGATTTTATTAGAAGATGGTCCAGATGTATTCAATATCGATTGGCAGATATTATTGATTAGTTCGATTATTACGCTGATAGCTGTATTAGTATCCAGTTATTACCCTGCTTTTTTTGCAAGCAGAATATCACCATTGTTGGCAATTAGCAGTAGATTGTCAATAAAAAAAGAGAGAATCAAAAAACAAAATAATAAGGTGCTAAGAAAACCTTTTTCATTCCCATTAAGTATGGCTATTAAAAATGTAAAAAGAAATAAAAATCGTTATGTCGTTACTATTTTATCGATCATTATAAGTAGTGTATTGTTTATTACTTTTTCATCTTTAATGAACATCGCATTATCATCCAAACTTGTAAACGTTCCGTCCGAATCGGATCTTACAATCTATCTACAAGAAGAAAATAATGTTTCTTCTAAGAATCCGGAAGTTTTAAATCATTTAAAGTTGATTAAAAATGTATCCGAGGTTTCCGAACAAGACTTAAGTTTTAAAATTGAATTGAAGGATACAACTCAATCTCTCGCGACTGTTGAAGACATCCAGAAGACTATTGGAAAAAAACACTCCATTATAGTGGTCAATAACTTTGAAGAGAATAAAGCCAAAAATGAAGATGTTCTCATCATCAAAGTTCTTGTCTATGCTTTTATTGTGGTCATTTCTTTAATCGGTAGTTTAAATATCTTCAATACGATTACTATAAGCATCTTGGTTAGGCGAAAAGAACTGGCTGCACTAAAATCCATAGGTATGACCCAAAGGGATTTGAAAAAAATGATTACATATGAAGCACTGATTTACGGTTTTTCTGGAAGCTTGCAAGGTATATTTTTCGGTTGTATACTTTCATATATTATTACGTATAATGCTACTTCCGGTTTCTTGAAAGCAGAATGGTCGATTCCTTATATTGCTTGTTTTATTACATTTGTTGCAGCTTTGGTAATCAGTTATTTATCTGTGCTGCTACCGCTGAGAAGAATTAGCCGGGATAATATTATAAATACGATAAGAGAAGAATAATAACAAAGGCCTGGCTATTTATTATAGTCAGGCTATTCTGATTTGATGGTAACTGCTAATATAGAGTGAGAGGAAGGAGAAGATATACTTGAATAAAATATTACTTGTAGAAGACGATGAGGCTCTAGGTCTAGCCATTGAATTTTCATTAAGAAATGAAGATTATGAGGTGATTAGAGCTACTAGTGTAAAAGAAGCGAAAAGCCAATTTAATGATAATATTTTTGACTTGGCTATCTTAGATATCAACCTTCCGGATGGAAATGGTTATGACTTATGTTTGCACTTCAAAAAACAAAATAATGCAACAGCTATTATATTCTTAACAGCTTTGGATGAAGAGGCGAATGTGGTAATGGGACTAGATATTGGCGGAGATGATTATATAACAAAACCTTTTCGGGTTAGAGAACTTATGTCGAGAGTAAAAGTACAATTACGCAAACAAGCTAGATTGGAAGAAGTTTCAATGATTTTAATATCTGAAAATATAAAGGTGGATATGAATCAAGTAAAGGTCTATAAAAATCAAGGTATTGTTCCATTAACAACCTTAGAATATAAGCTTTTGTTAACTTTTATGAAAAACGCTCACAAAATATTAGAAAGAGATGAAATCCTATTGAAAATAACAGAAGAAGATGATGTTTTTTTTGGTGAAAATACGTTATCTGTATACATAATGCGTTTAAGAGAAAAAATTGAAGATGACTCCAAAAATCCACAGTTTATCATTACTAAAAGAGGATTAGGATATCATTGGGATAAGGATGTGAACCGAGAATAGATGATGAAAAATACCGAATTGAAAGGTTATATGATAATACTGGTGGTTTTATTTTCTCTATTTATCGTTTATCAGTTAATTTCACATCAAATATTTTACGATCATTTAAAAACGGATTCTATTACAGCTTGGGGAGAAATTACCGCTAAATTGATTGAACAAAATCCGGAGAATGAAGCAGAAATTATGAAAGTCTTAACAAGTAATTCTTCTGATTCAAGTAAGTATCAGGAGAAAGGGAGAGAAATATTTAGGCAGTATGGATTATACGAAGATTTGGAGACGAAACTTTTTCCACTTTTAAATAACCATATTTCTAGCTTTAATCAAACAATATTTTTGGGAATGATTTGTTTCGGATTAATACTGTTTCTGGCAAACTATATACAATACAAGATTATTTTCAATAAAATTAAGCAACTTACTTCAATTGCTAAGAAAATAATTGATGGAGATTACTCAGTTACAATAAATGAAAATAAAGAAGGGGAAATCGCCAAATTAGCGGTTTCATTCCGCTCCATGAAAGACATCATTAGAAAAAATATGAAGGATTTACTTGTAGAGAAGGAATTCTTAGGACGAATGTTGCAAGACATATCCCATCAATTAAAAACGCCACTTTCAACTATATCAATCTATAATGAAATGTTATTGATTGAAGACTTGCCCCGTCAGAAACAAGTTCAATTATTGCAAAATAATGAAATTCAAATCTCCAGAATGAATGTTTTAATTCAAAACTTGTTAAAAGTAGCGAAAATTGATGCCAAAGCAATTTCATTTAATAAAGAACCTTTAAACTTGGTGAATACTATTAATGAAGTTTTGAATCGTTTGGAAAATATAATCAATGAAAGGGATTTGTCAATTGACTGGGACGGTTCGGAGGAAGTAGTGGTTATCCACGATAAATTATGGATGCAAGAAGCTTTGATGAACTTGCTAAAAAATGCGATTGAGCATTCTAAACCTGGTGAGAAAATCACACTTCAAGTCATGGATGCACCGATTTATACAGAGCTCGTAATTCAAGATTTTGGAGAAGGGATTGCTGCTGAAGACTTACCACATATTTTTTATCGATTCTACAAAGCAAGCAATTCTAAAAAACATGATTCTACAGGGATTGGCTTGGCTTTAACAAAAGCGATTATTGAAGCTCATCAAGCTTTTATTAAAGTTGAAAGTGTGAAAAATGCTTATACAAAGTTTACAATTACCTTTATAAAATTTTAAAATGTTTTATATCTGAATCAGTTTTTAAGGTTGTAGTCGATCCGTGCAAAAACCATACAAAGTTTTCTACATGATTATACATTGTGACTTTACATAACAGAAAGGCAGTAGTAACAAGGAACAAATCCTTGTTACTACTGCCTTTTTTATGAATATTATTGATAATTCAAATCTTCCAACCTATCCGTTTAGTTTTTAGAAGAAATCTAAGAGTTGCTGAGAAATAATTAGGTTAGTGGATTCTATTATCGTTACAACTTAGTAAGATAATATTTCAAATTGTAAGGGAACAGTTATTCATTTAAACAAAGAAAATTTATATTTTTAAAATGAAAAAATTGGACAAAAGCGAGGTAAATAATATGACTTTTGAAGAAAAATTGCAAGCATATCAGAACTTTTGGTATAAGTCGATTTGTATCTTCAACTACTGAGGATAAGCTAAGAGGGGTTATAGAAAAGAACACAATATAAAAAATTAGGTAGAGAGAAGGACCTGCTAAAATACTTTTTAAATTAGTTGATAATCGAATGTACAGTTCAAAGAATATTTGAAAAGCAAAATTACAACCTAATATTGAAGGAGAAGTTTTATAAGGATAATTTGTCATATTCATTCCAAAAATATACTGGTTTTTTATGTTATTATTACTAATAATTGCTATCGAGCTATTGTGTCAAGCAATTGGAATTTATATCCTTAACCCATCCTAGCTTTATAAAAGATGAGCAATTACCTCGCTTCTTTTGGTAAAATTTGACAATTTGTTCTACCTGTCATATACTATAGCCATGCTTTGCGATATATAAATATAAAACTTTGTACAGGTAATAAAATTTGATGTAGGAAAAGTTTACATTCGAGATTAGCTCAGTTTTAGTTGACGTTGGGTGGTTGCCATAGTTGATAAAGAGGATGGTTATTCATTAACACAGCAAGTACATAATGGATTTTTTAAAATCTACACTGTAACCGTTATTGCGTCGTTTACAAACTCGAACTAGGGGTTTGTGTAGTAACGGAACAAAAAAAGCAATATAACTCCATACCTCTTATATTTTATTTCCCTTCAATTTTTAGTAACAGTCCAAAATCTTTCAACTCCCTCTAGTAAGTGAAATGAATATCCTTTCCATAATACTTATAAGTGCATGTCCTACTGGAGTGAGTTCTTTGGATTATTATAAGGGTCATGCCACGACTAATTCCACAACTGAAGCGTAGCGAAATGCGTTAGTAATCTTTAGTAAACATATTCCTCTCTTCTCACATTCAAGAGTTTCTATACACATTTATATAAGCAAAACTATACATTTTAAAATATTATCATTGTGTATTCTATTGATAATAATTAGGAGGATCAGTATGAACCGATTTGTTAAAGGAGAAAATGCCCAGTTGATAACTGAGGCTCAATACGATGTAACAGAAAATCAGAAAGTATTATGGTTGGCACGTCAAATGGACATAGAAGCGGGCATTTATAATGAACCCGTTTCTATACAAATAAAAGGAGACTTAGATCATAAAAAATTACAAAAGGCCTTGCAATATGTTGTAGCGAAACACGTAGCGTTACAAATGAATATTGTATCTACGAATGACGGTCTGAAGCAAATAAGGAAAGAACAATTTCATGTAAACATGGATTTTTATGATTGGTCTTCCTATCCTAGCGCCATAAGAGATCAGATGTTGGACAAATCTTTGAAATTAAATCTTCACACAAGATTTGATCTAACCTCAGATGCTTTGTTTCGGTTTCAACTGTATCAGTTGGAACCAAATGAATATCTCCTTCATATGATGTTTCATCATATTATTTATGATGGATGGAGTTTAGGATTATTCTTGCAAGATTTAGAACAGGCCTATTCATTAGATCTAACTTTTGAAATAGAAAAGAACAATTATAGACTACATATGTATGAAAAACTTTTACATAAACATCAAAATTATATTGGAACAGAGGATTATGTTACTTCAGAAAAATATTGGAGTACAAAATTAGAAGGTACCTTACCGTGGAGTGAATTTCCAACAAGTTGCGTAAAGTCACCTGTACCAACATATCAAGGAGGAGCTTTACAATATGCAATAAAGCCTTCTTTATCTAACCTTATAAAACAATTTTCAAAGGAAAAGCAAGTTAGCTCATACCGTGTATGGCTAAGCATCTATGTTGTTTTATTACATCAAATGACAAATCAGACAGACTTGGTAGTTGGAATGCCAATTAACACGAGAAGCAGTGACGAAGAAGCGCGAGAGGTATTTGGCTACTTTGTGAATACAGTCCCACTACGTATAGCATTTTCACCGACCGAGACTTTTACAGAGTTAGTTCAAAAAGTGAATGACTCAGTAAAAGAGGCTATTGCACATAGAGATTATCCATTGAACCATTTGATTCAGCAAGTTAAGAATCGAGAAGAAAATAACCCGTCTTTATATTCAACAGTATTTAACATGGTGAAACTTCCGAATTTCAGAATGGAAGACTTAGAAACGAAAGTCATTACACATCAAAATCGAATAAGTGTGTTTAATATGGTATGGCGATTAGTTCAAAACCAAAGTGATGCTTTAAATATTGAAATTGATTATAACGCAGGTATATATGATGAAAACGACATACAGAACTTTATAGATAGATTTCAACATTTACTACAGGCATTGATAGAAAACAGTGACATACCTATATCCAATCTAGAGTTGCTTTTACCACAGGATATTGATGTTTATCAAAACACATTGGCTGTGAAAAATGTGCCGCCTATGACATTAGATCAACTCATTGATGAACAAGCGGATATACACCCAGATCGTATTGCTATAACGATGGGTCAACAAAATATCACTTATCAAGAGTTACGGGTCTTGTCGAACCAAGTGGCACAAACTTTATTGCGCCAAGGATTTCAAAAACAAAACCGTGTAAGTATCATCATGAATCGTAGTATAGAAGCCGTTGTTTCAATGATTGGAGTATTAAAGGCAGGAGGTACCTATGTACCTGTGGAGCCAGATTTTCCTGTAGACCGGGTTCGTTTTATATTACAGGATAGTGAGTCAACTCATATTATTACAAGTCATAAGTTCAGTTTACAACATATTCAACTAGATCAAAAAGTTATTTTATATGAAGACATGTCTAAACAGTCCATTATTGAGCAAGCGAAACGAACACATGCAACGGAAGATGCCGCCTATATCATTTATACATCTGGTTCTACTGGAAATCCTAAAGGTGTATTAATTCCTCATAAGGGAGTAATTCACTTTATACAATCCTTAAAAGATACGTATCATTTTCAGAAAAATCACGTACATCTGCAATTTGCATCACTTATCTTTGATGCATCCGTCTGGGAAATCTATAGTAGTTTGTTAACTGGTGGGAGGCTTTATATTTTATCGGAAATAGAAAGAAAATCTTTCAACCACTTTATCGAGGCTATTGAGAAGCAACAAGTAAATTTTTGTCTTTTACCTACTGTATTTTTCCATACCTTAACGCAAGCGTCTCTGCATGAATTAGAAAAATTAAAATCACTAAACTATATATTTGTTGGTGGAGAGACATTGCTACCAGAAACAGTAAGAAAATGGCAAGAAAAAGTAGATTTAAAAATTCCGATTGTAAATGCATATGGTCCAACAGAATCGACAGTCTGTGTCGCCACATATCCGATTATCAACAAGGTAAATGAAACACAAGTAAATATACCAATTGGGAAACAGTTATCTCATACAGAAATCTATATTTTGAACGAACAGCATCAAATTTGTCCACCGTACGTACCTGGAGAGATTTATATTGGTGGGAATAGCCTTGCGCAGAAATATGTCAATCAACCTGATAAAACAAAAGAATCATTTATAACTGTAAATTTACCAACTTCGTCTAAGGCAAGACTATATAAAAGTGGTGATCAAGGTCTTATCACACAAGATGGACAAGTTGAATTTTTAGGACGTATAGATAAGCAGGTGAAGATTCGTGGATATCGTATCGAGTTAGAAGAAATCGAAGAACAAATGCTCCGACACCCATCTATTCAACATTCATCTGTGATAGTTTATCAGAATAAAAAAGGCGATCAGCAATTGATTGCTTTCTACATATTGCAAAAAGAGGCTATTGTGGCTGCTGATGATATTCAAGCATACCTTTCAGAAAAGTTACCTTATTTTATGCTACCGAATTACATGCAAGATGTTGAGGAGTTTCCTTTAACACCGAGCGGCAAGATAGATTATAACTCATTACAAAAGCAAGCAGAGTCCGTATTAGAAAACCGTACTCATAGATATATCCCACCCAATACAGATACTGAAATACAATTACAAAATATCTGGGCAGAAGTTTTACGGATGAATTCTGAACAGATAAGTATCGAAGATGATTTTTTCACAATTGGTGGACATTCTTTACTCACAGTCCAAGTCATTAATCGTATTCATGCCAGACTCCGTGTACAGATAAGTTTAAAAGACTTATATGTATATCGAACGATTCATACATGTGCTGATTATATAGACCGATTAAATCCTATAGATATTGAAGACGTAATTCCACAAATTCCTGAACAAACGTATTACCCGTTATCCCATGCACAAAAAAGACTTTGGTTTTTATACAAAAGGTATCCAGAAGATCGAACATATGATATCCCTATCCAGGTACAAATACAGCCCGGTATACAAATCAAAATGTTGAACAAAGCTTTATATGAAGTTGTAAAACGACATGAAATTTTTCGAACGGTTTTCATGGAAAAGCAAGGGGAGCCTGTGCAACACATACGAGAAGAAATAGACGCGATAGCTACACACGTGGATATTACCAAAATTAAAAAGAGTAAACAAGCAGCATATAGGTTGAAGTGTATACGGGAGATTGATTCTAAAGAGTTTAATTTAGAACAGGGTCCATTATTCCGAACGATACTATTCACAGAGAGTGAAGATTGCTCTTGGTTATATTTGAATTTCCATCATATTATTATGGATGAATGGAGTTTACAACGTTTTCTAAAGGAGCTATTGGAGGTATATGATGAAATATTACTAAATAAAATTGTGCATGCTACCAAACCTACTGTTAGATATGTTGATTATGTCGCATGGCAATATGAACATCTTTCGTTAGGAACGTGGGAAATAGAAAAAAAATATTGGAGACAAGAGTTCCAAAACGTTCTACCTCAATTATCACTACCATACGATCGAATGCGTCCTAGTACTCCTTCAAATCATGGTGCGGTGCTTTCTAAGAAAATAGACCAGATAAATTTGGCAGGATTAAAAAAACTTGCACAACAAGAGGAAGTTTCACTATTCATACTGCTATTCACTGCTTACACGCAATTTTTACAGCAGATATGTGGGCAGAATGACCTCATTGTAGGAACACCTGTGACAGGGAGACAACATACAGCATTTGAAGATGTACAAGGTTTCTTTGTCAACACAGTTGCAATTCGAGTAGATACAACAGATGCAGCTACAATGAAAGAATTGTGTGAAGTCGTAAAAGAGAAATGTCTTTTGGCATTCCAACATCAAAACTATCCATTTGATAAGGTAATTGAAGCAGTAAACCCTGAACGAAGAGCACATGATAATCCAATTTTCCAAACTATGTTTAGTTATCAACAGAACTCAGCTCAACAACAACACTTGCATCGATTGGATATACAACCTGTAGAACAAGCAATTAGTAAATTTGACTTATCTCTTACATTTGTGGAGGAAGATGATGGTCTAATTATGGATTTAGAATATAATACTGATTTGTTTGAAAGAACAACGATTTCGCGTTTTGCAGAACAACTATTGCAAACTATCCAGATGATACAAACAGATTTTACTACATCCCTTTGTCAATTAAATATATTGAGTGATACAGATAAAACTATGTATCAAAAATTGAATGATACGTATATGGCGATACCACAACATTCATCAATACAGGAACGTTTTTATCAGCAAGTGTATAAAAGACCCGATGCGATCGCAATTTCTACGGAGGATAGGTTATATACTTATGAAGAGGTGAATCATTATTCTAATCAAATTGCTCATTATTTGATTGAAAAAGGAATTCAGCTCAATGATGTAGTTGCCATTTTCTTAGACCGAAGTTTAGAAAGTATTGTATGTATGTTGGGGGTTCTCAAAGCTGGCGGTACCTATGTGCCTATTGATATTAAATATCCGCCAGAACGTGTATCGTATATTTTAAATGACAGTAAGGCAAAGCTGATTCTAACGAAAAATTCTCTAAAAAAAGAATCACTATCTCATTATGAACAAGTAGCTGTAATAGAAGATATGTTAGCATCGTCTGCGATTCAAGACATCTTAAACAAAAATACAGCGGAAGACACAGCCTATATGATTTACACATCTGGATCGACGGGAAATCCGAAAGGTACATTACTCCGACATGCTGGCGTACTCAATTTAGTGGAATGGCGTTCAAAAACATTCAATATAACGGAGCAAGATGTGTTATCTCAATTTTACTCTCACAGTTTTGATTCGTCTGTTTCGGAAATTTTTTCAGCTTTATTAACTGGAGCAAGACTTCATTTGTTAAATGAGGAACAACGTTACTCTTCACAGGCATATTTCGATGCAGTTTCTACTTATAACATTACGATTTCAGATGTGGCAACAGCCTTTTTTAAACAATTAGCAAATGGAGTTTCTTCAAAACAGCTCATTCCATTAAAAAGTTTACGTGTGCTAATTATGGGAGGAGAAGCTGCATCTGCAGAGGCTATTCGAATATGGCAATCTGAAATGAGTGATACTGTACAGATTGTCAATGAATATGGACCTACGGAAACAACAGTTAGTTCGTTGTATCACTCTGTTTCTACAAAAGTGGATAGTACAGTTACCCAGATTCCTATTGGGAAGCCTATTGCTAATACAAAAGTCTATATCTTAAACGAAAACATGCAACTGTGTCCAATAGGTGTAATAGGAGAACTGTACATTGAGAGTGTAGGAACAGCAATCGGGTATGTAAATCAGCCAGATAGAACCAAACAATCATTTTTATCTAACCCGTTTTCTAAAGAAAATCATTCTATTTTATATCGGACAGGAGATCTAGTACGCCTAGAATCAAATGGAAGTGTAGAATATATGGGTAGACGTGATAGACAAGTGAAAATAAGAGGATATCGTATTGAACTAGGAGAAATTGAAGATGTACTTGTGCAAGAGCCTCGCATTCAACAAGCGGTGGTTCTACCTGATGCAGAAGGAAAAGAATTACACGCATATTTCACTGTTCATAACCAAACAGAAATAAGTATTGAAGAAACCTATAAGCATGTTTCCGCTACTTTACCGGAATATATGGTACCAAAAGGATATGTTTGTGTACACGAGATTCCTGTCACACAAAATGGCAAAATAGATGTTCAAAAACTACTAGGACAGTATCAAATACAGTACCGGAAAAATAGAAATCATCAACCACCTGTTACAGAAACACAAAAGGTACTAGCTAATGTTTGGGCAGAAGTATTAAACATAAAAGACTTAAACATAAAAGATGATTTTTTTGCTCTTGGGGGGCACTCATTAAAAATTATGCCTACTTTGGTGAAACTAAAACCATACTTCCCTAACTTGCGTATACAGGATTTCTTTCACTATCGTACAATAGAAAAACTGGCGCGAAAAATAGATACAGCGCTTCAACAAGAAAACAGTATAGTAGCAACGGTGGGAGAGTATAAAAAAGAAAATAATATTCATATAGATAAGCAAGAAAACAATACGAAATGGGATACATTAATACATGCTTCACAACAGAAACCTCGTTGTATACTATTAACAGGCGGAACAGGTTTTCTTGGTTCCCATATCTTAGAGCAGTTATTATTACTACCTGATACAGTGATTTATTGCCTAGTTCGGAATCAAAAACAAACTTCAATGGAAAACAAAGTACGAGAAAAAATGCAGTTTTACTTTGGCGAGGTTATATTAGAAAAAATGAAGCATCGCGTTCATATTATTGAAGGAGATTTGAGCAAAGGACATCTAGGCCTTACACCAAATATAAAAAAACAATTGATTCAAGAAATAGATACGATCATACATTGTGGAGGAGATGTGCGTCATTATGGAGACAGAGAACATTTTATCCAAGTCAATGTGGAATCTACTAAATACTTATTAGACATGAGTAAAGAAGCACGTGCACGTTTTCATTATATTTCAACAATTAGCATTTCTGGACATGCCCCTCATGATGCTAAAGAATTTTTGTTCTCTGAACAAGACTTTGACAGAGGACAGCAGTTAGAAAATGTATATGTGGAAAGTAAATTTTTGGCAGAAAAATTAGTGAGAGAAGCAATAAAAGAAGGCATCCCAGCAACAGTGTATCGTGTAGGAAACCTAGTAGGGCAAACACTTGATGGGAGGTTTCAAGAGAATATAGAAGGTAATGCTTTTTATCGTTTGATAAAAGCTATCTTATTACTACAAATTGCACCGAACATTCATACGTATATTGATCTAGTACCTATCGATTTTAGTAGTAAAGCTATTGTACAATTGGTATGTACAAAGGAAACGGGAGGGGAAACTTTCCACATTTGTAATCCTGTTCAACTGGAATGGAAACCGTTTGTTGAATATTTGAAACAGAGCGGTCATCCTATTAAAATTGTAAATACTGAACAGTTTATGAACTTATTTAAAGACGATTCATTGTCTGATAAACAAAAATATGCTTTGGAATTAATGGTGCCTTTACTAGAAGAAACAACTGAAAATTCTTTATCAATTCCAACGTGTCAATATACTCAACGTTTTTTACAAGAAGTTGATGTGGTATGCGAATTACCTAATGCAAAGTTTGTATCTAATTTGATAGATTACGGATCTCGATTAGGTTTTTTCCCCGCTAGCAGACAATATACTACGATTTAAATGAGAATTAAAATGTGGTATACACATGATAAACTGAATGATTATTCGCCGTGGAAAAAGGGAAGCCTTAATCTGAAGAAGCATTTTGAAGAGCAAACGAAAGTTTGCTCTTTTTTTTAGTAAAGTAACAGTGTATTTCGCTCTGCTACATATGTTTATTTAATAGAAATTTTTCGATGAATCCATTTGAGTAGTCACTTCTTTTGTTTTCTATTGAAAGATCCTTTAGCCTTGTGAATTACTCTATGGTGGGTCGGACAAACAATCATGATATTTGGGGGAGAATTGTTTTAAGTTAACGAGAACTCTTCAATTTGATATCCCTAGAAGTGGTGGAATCAATAGAAGTGTTGATATTTCGTGTAGCAACTAACAGAATGAAGATAGTAGTCGATGAATTTCACTTTCACCGAGAACGAAAATAATTGATTAATAGTAGTATAAAAATCTAAATGAACGTCTATATTGTAATTAAGAATTACGATTGATTCAAATGCTAATTTCGATTATCTAAAGGAGTGAAATAGTATGAGCCACGACCAATATCATGAAGAACATGATAATATCTTACATTACTGCTTCACATACAGCTTAGAGGTTAAATACTACTACATGATGGTGAAAGAACTGAAAAAGGGACGTAGAATTCAGGCAATTCAGTTAGGAGATAGACAATTATTGATATGTTCATATAAACTACCAAATTCAATTGATTTATGTGTACAGATTCCAATTGTACCATTTGTTAAACAAATGCCTTTAAAACCGTCCGTAACAAGCGAATAGGTGTTTTAAAGGCTTAGTATTTATAAAAAACGATGAAAGAGCCATTATAGGCTCTTTTTTATATACATCGGCAACGACTTTACAGATTGATACAATCAATAATAATTTAAGAATCTAATTTAAAGTAACAGAGTATTTGACTCTGCTACAAATGTTTATTTAAGAATAATTTTTCAATGAACCCATTTGAGTATGTTATTTCTTTTGTTTTACTGATGTACAGGTTGTGAAGTTTATACAACTGAAAATGAGAAGGTTGAAGCCAAATTGGAGTGGAACGGAAAATCGGAAATTATTAAATTGGACAGTAAATACTAATGAAATCAACCTTCCTGCATTTTAAATTCGCAAACCATTAATTAGTTTTTTTATTTATTCAGTCCTGCAATTCAATACTACAATCTAATTGTCTTAAAACCTCTATAACAATTAAAGACTAAATAAAAAAATATTCCAAAAATAGAAGGGATTTCAAAAGAATTGTGTAATATGTAATATTATAGAAAATAAAGAATTAATAGGGTGTTAGATTATGAATTTCTTCTTTTTAACTTTTTGATAGTAGCTTTTCGAAATTTATTAGTTTCCAATCCTTTAAACAAACAATAGACAAAAAGGATTTTTGTGTAAATATTCCAATTTGCGTGATATTTATAGCCAAAGGTGAAGTAACAGTGATAAATCACATCTTGAATATAGGATTATTAAATAATAAACCAAAAATCAGCCTAAAAATACACTGAAAGGAGGTGATTTACATGCAATGGAATTATTAATACAGTAAAGAAAATGTAATTCAACTTATTAAACCAAAAGGTAGCTTAAAAAATACATTGAAAGGAGGTAATTCATATGCAATGGAATTATTAATATTTAGTAAGGAAGAATGTATTTCATCTTATTAAAACAAAAAGCAGCTTAAAAAATACATTGAAAGGAGGTAATTTATATGCAATGGAATTATTAATATTTAGTAAGGAAGAATGTAATTCAACTTATTAAAACAAAAAGCAGTTTAAAAGATACATTGAAAGGAGGTAATTTATATGCAATGGAATTATTAATACTTAGTAAAGAAAAATGTAGTTCACCTTATTAATTATTACGGGTGTACATGCTAACAATTATGATTACAAAAAGACAGGGCGTATTCCCTGTCTTTTTATAATGTTAAAACAGGTGATAACGTGATAAATGCTTTTAGAGCTTTAGAGATTACGATTCATTTTTAAATAAAAAATTCAATTGTTATTCCTTTATATGCTAGATTTAAAAATACCCAATTTGAAGAAGTATATAATTTCGAAAATGATCTTTACAAATTTTTAGATATAATATGGAATAATTCTTAAAATAATATCAATTCAGAAAATATACTTCCATTTTTTGTATGCATAAGTTACACTTACATTATAAATAATTTACTGATATTACCATAAAAAGATGTAGGAGGAATTGCTATGACAAAAACAGAATTACAGTATAATCCTTTGGATTCGGAAACATTAAATAACCCATACCCGATTTACCATCAACTTCGTGAAAATTCCCCCGTTTTTTGGCATGAAGGTATGAAATCTTGGGTTCTAACCAGATATGAAGATTGTAGAGAAGTTCTTCGTAATCACGAATTGTTTGCTAGGGATTTGCGACGTATTGGTGTTGATATTCCTGATATAAAAAATAACCTTCAAACTTTAGATCCGCCTGCTAATATGCCATTACGTAATCTAATGATAAAAGCTTTTAATTCTCAGGATATTGAAAGTATTAGACGTAGAGTTCATGATTTAATTGAGGACATTTACAAAAAACAAGATTCTAATAAAGAATTTGATTTTATGAAAGAAGTTTCAGCTCCGCTTTCATTAAGTTTAACGTGTATTTTGCTAGGCATAGAAGAACCAGACTTAGAATCTATTGTAGAAATATCTGATGCTATTGCTTATCAGATGGACTCCGGATTAGTACCAGAGAATGCAGAACTCGGTAATTCAGCAAGAAAAAAACTCAACGAACTTGTTGAAGAATGGTTGGCAGCAGAAGAACAGCCTGGAATTCTATCTTATATAAGAAAAAATAGTCAGAAAGCTAATATACCAGAACATTATGTGCGTAACACTACAGGCACAATGTTTACGGCAAGCTTTGGTACGTTATATGCATCTTTTGGTAATGCTCTACTTGTACTGTTAGAACACCCAGATATTCTTGATCAATTTAAAAATCAAGAGTTACTTGACTCTGGAGTTGATGAATTAATTAGATTTGATGGACCAGCAACAGGAACAAGTCGTTTTGCAGTTGAGGAAACTAAAATTGGGGAAACTATCATTAAACCTGGTGAAATTGTTTTAACTTTACTTGCTGCTGCTAATAGAGATCCTGAAGTATATCTCGACCCAGATAGAATTATTCTAAATCGATCTGCAAAACCAAATCTTGGTTTCGGTTGGGGTCCGCATTCTTGTGTAGGGACTTTGTTTGGTAAACTAGCAATTCAACAATTAATAGTATGTTTACTCGAATCGCCTAGACGTTTACAACTGGTATCGGAACCTAAGCGACGCAATACGGCTACTGTACGTTGTATAGATGTATTACCTGTTTCATTTAATTAATTCTCTTATACACTAAATGGTTAATTTATTAAAAGTAGTGATAGTAGGGGTACCAACAACAAAACGCAAATTTTGTACGCTAAGCAATTTTTCGCATAGAAAAAGCCGATTTCCTGTACGTTAAGGGATTATCGGCTTTTGTTTATTCTATTATTCTTAAATATTTAGGACTTGGTTTCACAAACAATACTAGGCATTAGCATTTTGAATAAAATCTACCATTTCCTCCTTTAATTCAATCGTAAATTCTGTACGTGTACTAAGATAAAATTGATTATTACTAGACAGATGTACGTGTATAAGGTTTGCTGATTGCAATATCATAAGGTGATGATGGAGATTCCCTTTAGCTCCGCCTATATAATTTAAAATATCCTTAAACTTATATTTATCCCTTGAAAGAAACTGAAGTATCTCCAAACATTCTTTCTTTAAAAATACTAAAAGTATGGAGCGACGAAAGTGAAGAGAAGGAATTAGAACAAAGTGCTTTATTGAGGGATTTTTGAAGCGGACATTTTAAAAAGTACAATAAGAATGGAGCATTTAGTAGCATTCCTAAAGGAAAACCAGGTTTCTAATTGTGCTGTGGCCAGTACGATACGAATTTATACCGTTTAACTTAGTATGTGCCTATCTTTAAGAAACACGAATTAAAGCCGATTATGCATTAAGAGTTAATGTAGCTTTTAGTATTAATAATGTTTTACTTATATTACTTTATGCTAAGGATTATGAGGGCTATAGTAATTTAATTAAAGCATCGAGTGGTATCATGCAACGAAATGATGAAGTTATGCAGTTGAATTGGGTAAAACCATATTTATCGCTATTCAAATAATATAATTTTCATAGTTTAATCCGATATTTAGTTTTTCCAGTTTACAAAAAGATTTAGCCACAACGTTATTATCATATCGTAATGAATATACGTATAAAATCTCTGGAAAACCTGTACAAAAAGTATGGCATATAGGTAAGCAGTGGAGGACAATTCAAAAACTATTGAACAGAAGCGAGGTAAAAATAATATGACTTTTGAAGAAAAATTACAAGCATATGCAGAACTTGCGGTAAAAGTTGGTGTAAATATTCAACCTGGGCAATACTTATTAGTCAATACATCAGTGGATGCATTGGACTTCGCCCGTTTAGTTGTGAAAGAGGCTTATAAGGCTGGGGCAGGACGTGTTCATGTTAACTTTTCAGATGATGAAATGGATCTGGCTTACTTTGAGCATGCCTCAGATGAAGAATTTAATCGTTTCCCAGAATGGATAGTCAAAATGCGTGATGAGGTAATCGAACGTAAAGGAGCACTATTGTGGATTGATGCTGCAGACCCTGATAAATTAACAGGTATTCCAACAGATCGTCTAGCTACCTATCAAAAGGTTTCAGGAGCTGCTCTAAAAAACTATCGCAACGCCGTTATGAAAAGTTTATTCGCTTGGTCGATTGTAGCCGTTCCTTCACCAAAGTGGGCATCGAAGGTGTTCCCAAGCTTAGCAGCTGAGGAACAAGTACCGGCATTATGGGATGCTATATTTAAAACAGTTCATATCGGTGAAGGCAATGCTGTTGATAACTGGCGTGAACATGTAACAAATTTAGAGTCTCGTGCGCTCCTTTTGACCAATAAAAAATATGCGAAGCTTCACTATACAGCGCCAGGTACTGATTTAACAATTGCATTAGTGCCACAACATAAATGGATTACTGTTGGTGGTAAAACGCCAGATGATTCGATCTTTATTGCTAATATGCCGACAGAAGAGGTTTATACGTTACCGATGAAACAAGGTGTAAATGGCTATGTAAGCAATACAAAACCATTGGTTTATCAAGGGAATATTATCGATGGCTTTAAACTGACATTTGAAGAAGGAAAAATTGTTAAAGCTGAAGCACAGGTAGGACATGATTTATTACAGGAGCTTATTAATGTGGATGAGGGCTCATGCTATTTAGGTGAAGTAGCACTTGTACCACATGAATCACCAATTTCAGCATCGGGGATTTTATATTTTAAAACATTGTTTGATGAAAATGCATCGAACCATTTAGCAATTGGTAAAGCATATCCAACTTGCTTAGAAGGTGGAAGAGATTTAGAAAACGATCAGCTTGAAGCGTTAGGTGCAAATAATTCAGTAACACATGAGGACTTTATGATTGGCAACGGTGAGATGAACATTGACGGTATCTTACCAGATGGAACTGTGGAGCCAATTTTCCGTAAAGGTAACTGGGCATTTTAAGCTTTTTATAGGAAGAAATGAGTGGGGCAGATGAAACGATACCTAAGTTTAATTAGGAGATCAATACTCACGATGTTTTCATTGTTTCATCTGCTTTTACTCAAAATGAAAATTACCTATCAATTGGAGATTCCTTGGCGGCTGGTTAAACACCATATCTACAGATTGATACAGGCTACAGTGATTTAATCGCCATGAGATTGGGGATGATCGGTCAATTGAGATATTTGAAGAGCTTTTTTTGCTAAATAAGGAAGCAATATCTGAAACTGTAGCTTTAAAATAAAGTTTGATCAAAAACACCTCACAAACCGGCATTTTACGATGTATAAAAAGAATCTATTTTGAAAAAAGATTGATCAAAATGGATTCTCCTCGTATGAATTAGTATAAATTTTTTTTAGAAAAGTTTGAACATTTTCTGCTTTGTGTTATTTTATTGAAAAAAATAAAAAGCAAGTATACTGAATGTACACTTGCTTTTAAAATTGAATACAATGAACTTTTAATTACTTACATAGGGTGTTAAAGCAGGAATTCCATGATTGTCAGTAACTGCTTTTTTATGAGTCAACGAATAAATGTAATAGCCTACTAAATCTCCTGATATACTACCATTTGGAGAATAGTTTATTGTTTTGTAAGTTGGAATGCTTGATGGTACAGCCCCTTTAAATCCAAAATAGACCATTTTGTCACTATGGATATCATATACACCATTTTCCATGTAGTACTGTTTAACCAATTAACTGATCAAATATCTAAATAAGTTTTAGCAGCTAAGTAACCACCTAGTGAATGGCCAGTAAAATACCACTGATAACCGCTATACTGTGGACTTGAAGAATATGAATTACTCCAATCAATTCCCGGTATTGGTGAAAAAATCGCTGCCACAATTATTTCAGAAATCGGAGAAATTGATCGGTTTAATCATCCGAAAAAGTTAGTAGCCTTTGCAGGACTAGATCCCAGTATGTTTGAATCAGGTCGCTTTAAAGGCACAAAAAATCACATTACCAAATGCGGCTACCCAGGCTTTGCCATATGCTTTATACAGCTGTTCGTTGTTCTATTCGAGATAGTCGGAAAAAGAAAACAACACCTGAAACTATCGCACGAAATAAGCGATTACGAGCCTCCTGCGATTTAAAACGTGAGGAAGAAAAGCCATATAAAATAGCTATTACTGCTTGTGCAAATAAGCTTTTACAATGGATTTATGCGATTTTAAAAACGAAAACACCATTTCCAAGAAACCATGTAGTTACAGTATTTTTTAATACAACAAAAACCTTCCGAATTGAATTCGGAGGGTTATTTGAGTTGCGCTTTTTAGTATAGCATGAAGTGTTTTTTAATTTAAAAGATTTTTATTGACAATCTATTAGCTGCTTTAGTTTTTAGAAGAAATCTAAGAGTTGCTGAGAAATAATTAGGTTGAGTGGATTCTATTATCGTTACAACTTAGTAAGATAATATTTCAAATTGTAAGGGAACAGTTATTCATTTAAACAAAGCAAATATATATCTTTAAGGTATTAATAAAAACAATGACAGAAGCGAGGTAAATACTTATGACGTTATAAGAAAAATTACAAGGTTATGCACAACTTTCGGTAAAAATTGGTGTAAATATATAACCAAGGAGTTATTAATCAAGACATCTGTGGATGCATTGGATTTCGCACATTTAGTTGTGAGTGAGGCTTATCAGGCTTTAATCGCTTGTTCGATGGTAGTAGTTCCTTCACCAAAGTGGGGTAAGGAATTTTGTTCAACTAACGGTGGTTAGTTGAACAGGACTCATTTAATTGATGTTCATTCAAAAAGAAAGAATCCATTTTGATTAATCTCTTGTGAAAATGGATTTTTATTATTGACTGTAGAACCTAGATTTACACAGTTTTTACCAAACTTTTGAAAAAATAAGTTTTAATAGCTTGATAATTCATTTAAAATGATTTATTCTTATATCAAATGATATGTTTATCTATCAAAAATTCCGACTTTATACAAAGAAAGGAGTGAACGATGAAGAAAAACTTATTAACGGAATCAAAGTTTAGGAGGTAAATATATGAGTGATAAAAAACCCCATTTTTTTTTATCATATCGTGAAGAAAAAGCGTATGAAAAGTGGTCAAGAGAAATTTCTGAGAAACCTGTACAGAAAGTATGGTATGAAGACAAGCGAGCGGATGATAAAAAACAATTGGACAGAAGCGAGGTAAATAATATGACGTTTGAAGAAAAATTACAAGCATATGCAGAACTTTTGGTAAAAGTCGGTGTCAATATTCAACCAGGGCAATACTTATTAGTCAATACATCTGTGGATGCATTGGATTTTACCCGTTTAGTTGTGAAAGAGGCTTATAAGGCTGGGGCAGGACGTGTTCATGTTAATTTTTCGGATGTGGAAATGGATCGTGCTTACTTTGAGCATGCCTCAGATGAAGAATTTAATCGTTTCCCAGAATGGATAGTCAAAATGAATGATGAGCTGATCGAACGTGAAGGAGCACTATTAATAATAGATGCTGAAGACCCTGATAAGTTTGCAGGTATTTCAGCCGATCGTCTAGCTACTTATCAAAAGGTATCGGGAGCTGCTCTGAGCAACAATCGCAACGCAGTAATGAAGGATTTAATCGCTTGGTCGATGGTAGCAGTTCCTTCACCAAAGTGGGCATCGAAGGTGTTCCCGAACTTAGCAGCTGAGGATCAAGTACCAGCATTATGGGAGGCTATTTTTAAAACAGTTCGTATCGGTGAAGGCAATGCTGTTGAAAAATGGCGTGAACATGTAACAAATTTAGAAGCTCGCGCGGACCTACTGAACAATAAAAAATATGCGAAGCTTCACTATACTGCGCCAGGTACTGATTTAACAATTGCATTAGCGCCACAGCATAAATGGATTACTGGAGGTGGTAAAACGCCAGATGATACGATCTTTATGGCTAATATGCCGACAGAAGAGGTTTATACGTTACCGATGAAACAAGGTGTAAATGGTTATGTAAGCAATACAAAACCATTAGTTTATCAAGGGAATATTATCGACGGCTTTAAACTGACATTTGAAGAAGGAAAAATTGTTAAAGCTGAAGCACAGATAGGACATGATTTATTACAGGAGCTTATGAATGTGGATGAAGGCTCTTGCTATTTAGGTGAGGTAGCACTTGTACCACTTGAATCGCCAATTTCAGCATCGGGGATTTTATATTTTAATACATTGTTTGATGAGAATGCATCGAACCATTTAGCGATTGGTAAAGCTTATCCAACTTGCTTAGAAGGTGGAAGAGATTTAGAAAACGATCAGCTTGAAGCGTTAGGTGCAAATATTTCAGTAACACATGAGGACTTTATGATTGGCAGCAGTGAGATGGACATCGACGGTATTTTACCAGATGGAACTGTAGAGCCAATTTTCCGTAAAGGTAGCTGGGCATTTTAAGTTTTTGATAGGAAGAAAGGAGTAGAGCAGATGAAACGATTACTAAGCATATGCTTTTGCTCAGACTGAAAACTACCTCTTTTATTAGTAGTAAAATGCATTCAAAGGAGATAGGCCAATGAATTTCTGGGAAGTTGTATTGATAGTTGTAAATTTTAGTCTATTGAGTTGGATACTGTTAGTAGGCAGGGAAACGAAAAAGTGGTCTAAATTAGCTACTTTGGTTGCCGTTGTAATGGTTACAGTTCAACTATTGGTAGAAGGTTTTAGATGGCAAATGATTCCGGCTTATGTATCCCCAGTTATCTTGATTTTATGCTATTTATTAGCTGGGCATAAAAAGCGCTTTAGCAGCTGGGGTATATTCATAGTTAAGACTTTGTTGTTATGCATCTATTTGTCTGTAGCAGTTGCGCTACCCTTATTTATGCCAGTATTTTCATTAGAAGAACCAACTGGCCCACATAGGGTCGGTACGAAGCTATATCATTGGGTTGATCATGAGAGAAATGAACCCTATTCGAAAAATCCAACCGATCGACGCGAACTGATGGTGCAAATTTGGTATCCTGCAGATGAAAAAAGCAAGGGGGATCGAGAACCTTATATTCGTAACATAAATGAGCTCTCCAAGGGATTGGAAAAAACATTGTCTATTCCTGCATTTGCATTCAGCCACATGGATTTGGTGAAATCTCATTCGTTTATGGATTTACAACTCTCAGACTCAGAGAATCATTATCCGATATTACTTTTCTCTCATGGTTTTAATGGTTTTCGTAATCAAAACATGTTTCAAGTTGAGGAGTTGGCTAGTCAAGGATATATTGTTCTAAGTATCGATCATACCTTTGATGCTGCAGCTACCGTCTTTCCAGATGGTCGAACTGCTTACGTACAGCCCGTCAATTTAACAGATGACGAAGGAGATAGACACATAAAATTATGGGAGGAAGATGTTACCTTTGTGCTTAATCAAATCGAGAAACTTAACCAAAACGATGAGACTGGCTTCTTTACAGGAAGGCTCGATACCTCGCGAATTGGGATGTTTGGGCACTCTTACGGTGGAGCTACCGCAGCACAAATACTTGCAAAAGATTCTCGTGTCAAAGCAGCCATCGATATGGATGGCACATTGTATGGGGAAACTTTACCTGAAAGTGGGATTGGAAAACCATTTCTGCTCATGAGTGCAGAGGAGCCTGATGAAGCAGATCCCTATATAGTGAGGGAACGATATGAACGTGGGTTAGCTGGCGGTGGTATGTCAATGGTCATTCCTCATACGGATCATACAAGCTTCACTGATTTACATTTGTTCTCCCCTCTGTTGCAGAGCCCAGGGGAAAAACCAAAGGAAGTTCATCGCATTATCAACGAATTCAGCCTGGCATTTTTTGACCAGTATGTAAAACAGAAAGATGACGGCTCAATCCTTAAAAGGCTGAAGACCAAATACCCGGAAGTGAATTTTAAAGTAAACCGATAACCTTATGCAGAAACCAACTATATTAAAAAAATATTCTGCAAATAAATGAAGTACAATCGGAGCTCATCGTGAGAAATTGCTTAAAAAACCAAGTAATGTCATTCATTTTCTCTATTGATTTAATTTCTTCATCGTCATTTAAACAATGAAATGCTAAAAATAGAACATTCAAAGTACTATCCGTTTCAGTAGTATAATTCTTTTTGAAAAGCTACATTCAACTGCTGGACACTTTGTTTTAAATGATTTATGCTAATTTCAAATGATATGTTTATCTATCAAAAAATGACGACTTTATACAGAAAAAGGGAGAGATTGATGATGAAGAAAGAATTATCAGCGTTGAAGGAAGCGAGATTTAATGCAATTCTTGATTCGGCTACTATATTGCTTGTTGAAAATCCTACTGCTTCGATGAATGAAATTGCGGAATATGCGGGAATTGGCATTGCTACACTTCATCGCTACGTCGAAAGCAGAGAGAAATTGATGCTGTTCTTGGGCCATCGGGCTATACAATTGGTAAGTGATACCGTAAACCAAATTCCACTGGATGAGGAAAGCAGCGAAAACTATATCCCGGAACTCATTGAAGCGTTAATCCCCTTAGGTGACAAAATCTATTTTCTAGGTCATGATGCATCTGTATTCAACAACAAAGAATTAGGTGAAGCCGAAGTGAAGGTAAGGGAACCCATACGACGCGTTATTGAGCTGTTACAACAAAGAGGTTACTTTCAGCAAACGGTTAGCAGCGAATGGATTTTGAATACGCTTTATGCCCTGCTTTTCCATACATGGGAACAGGTACATGAAGGTAATGTGCCTAAAAAATCGGCTACAGAGCTTTTTTTAAATACGTTTTATCATGGTTTCAAAGCTAAGGACGAGTTCAGAGGGGATTGAACTGATAAATACATGATAATTAACATCAATAATATAGAAAGAGAAAAGGAGACTAGGGAATGAATCAATTCACTATTGTAAAGGCTGATCATCGATCCATGGTCGGCGCCAAGCTAAATGTAATGGCATTGGAATATATGGCGTTTCCACTTGCAGGATCAGAGGAGAAGAACAAAGTTGAAGGAACATTTAGTACCCTATGGCGGCAGGAGAACAATCGTTTTAGTCATCAATACGCTTATGAAGCTCAAATGGACGGGCAAACTTTAGGGATGATTACTTGCTATCCCATACCCGTTTTAAATCGTCTTCCATGGCCAACTTTTAAACAGTTGCTTTCATTCCGAAAGCTGGGCCTTGTTATTTATAACATTCTGAATATTAAAATGTTTTATTCCATGATCACCATGAAGGAGGGAGAAGATGACGAGTTTCACATCGGAACAATTGCATTATTGCCCGAAAGCCGGGGACTAGGAGTAGGTACCAGGCTGCTTGAGTTTGCCGAGGAACAGGCCCGCCTGCAAGGCTTTGCCAAATGCTCTCTGACGGTAAAGAAAGAGAACCATCTTGCCATTAAATTGTATCAGAGGATAGGCTACCAGATTACAGGTGAAATCAATAAACCAAAGTTATTGTTGTACAAAATGGTTAAAAATTTATAAACTCACAAATATTTACAAAAGGAGTTGTGCCGTATTACCCATTGATTAAAGATAAGTGAGTTTTAACCGCAAATAAGCAGGGTTTAATAGAAGTGCATCCTACTAGTTCAAAAAACTTTATGGCAGAGTTTGATACTCTCGGATTAGAATTTTTGAAAAAAATCCAATCATATTCTCGTCTATTAACTGAATCTAATTTTAGGAGGTCAATATATGATTAATAAAAAAATTCCATTAATAGTGGCAACAACGTTAGTATTTTGCGGAGCAGTTTCAGGATTAAATATGACTAAACCGGCACTAGCAGCAGACAGTAATGTACAAGATGTAAACATTCTCCCATATAAAATAACAGAAGAACTAACTCGAAAGATTGAGGGAGCTTCGCCATCGGATGTATTCTCAGTAATTGTTAGTTTTAATAAAACATTCAACAAAGAAGACTATGCGAAACTTGAAAAGGAAATTGGCGAATTTCCAAGAAGATATACTTATGATACCGTTATTAGTGGTTTTGCTGGAGATTTAACCACAGAACAGATTTTATTGTTAAATAAAACATCGTTTGTCACACTTATTGATGTAGACCAGATAGTAACAAATTACGATGATATCATTGTTGAATCAACTTTTAGCAAGGATAGAAGTGGATGGATTGGTGAATTTTCTGACTATCCACATAAAGATAAAGTTCGTTATAAGCTCCAATTCTCCCTTAAGGAACTACCTAAAGAGATAAACAATAAACGAAAAGGTCTATACTTAAGTGGATATAATGGAAGTGACGATTTATTTATGTTTGTTAAGAAGAGATTGGATACAAATGATCGGCTAAAACCGAATACAAAATATAGTGTGACATTTGATTTCGATATAGCCACAAATGCTAAAGATGAAATAGGTGTAGGTGGATCTCCTGGTAAAAGTGTATTTGTGAAAATTGGTGCAACCAATACGGAACCGATCCCGGTTATGGATGAAACAGGATTTTATTTAATGAATATTGATAAAGGGAACCAAGGAGTAGAAGGTAAAGATGCATTTATTATTGGGGACTTGCAAAAAACGACAATAGATAGTGAGAAGTATGAGGTAAAACATTTTAATAATAACCAACGCCCTTTTATGGTTGAAACCAATAATAATGGATAATTATGGTTATTAATTGGCACGGATTCCGCTTTTGAAGGTGTTACGAGTATTTATTATCCTCGTATTAAAGTGACCCTAAAAGAAGTGAAAGAATAGAAAAACCTGAGCATAAACGAGGGATCTTTCACATTAAAGAACTCTAATTCCATTAGAGGTGTAACAAGTTGTTCACTTGAAGACAAAGCTGTTCTTCGTTTAATCTTAAAGACAAGAGATACTTGATACGGCAAAGAATAGGGATATGCTACGCCAGTCAAAAGTTTAATGATTTGACGAAAGAAATCAATGAACTCAAATAATAAAAAGTTTCAGTTGAATAATGACAAGAAATTAGGGGGCAAATGCCATGAAAAAAGTACTTTTTATCCCTATACTTTTAAGTTTCAGTATAATAAGTGCATGCTCTGATAAAGAAGAAACACCTAATGTGCCGAACAAGTCACAAGAGGAACAAGAATCTAACGTGCCAAACAAGCCACTAGAGGAACAAGAATCTAACGTGCCGAGCAAGCCGCAAAAGGAGCAAGAATCTAACGAACCAAACAAGTCACAAGAAGAGCATCAATCAAACGAAAATCAGGAACCGTCCAAAACAAATAAGAGAAACACAGAAGCATCTCTTACACAGGCTGGTGTACTAAAAAATATTAAGAGCCAGCTTAAAACTAATTTATCTATAACTTTACCAAAAGGGCTTCCGATATCAGATGGTACATTTTTAACTGCAACAACGAAGGCGGAAGCTAACCAAGTTGAAATACTATTTTTTGAAAGTAAAAAGTATTTGCCAATCAATGATCCGAAGCTTAAAAATTCAAAGACAGCTACTGTAATTGCAAGACTAGTAGTAAAGCAATATCAGAATGCTAAAGAAGCAAATGAGCAAATTGCTTTTGTGAACTTTAGTCTAAATGGTGGTCAAGAGGTTGATCTTGGCTATAACATTAAAGGTTATCAGGATGCAGGAGCTGGTTCTTTATGGACTGGTTGGAATGAGGGTAGATGGGCAATTGAAACACATACACGAACAGACAATCCAGAAGCAGGTGTGAAGCTTGCAAAACAGGCAACCCAATTTCTAGAAACACATATGCTACCAATTCCAAAACAAAACGGTTTTGCACGCTTAGATGTTTATAAATCAGGGAGTTTGATTGTTTGGCAGGACGAAAAACTTGTCTATACGCTTGATTCAATCAAAGAGCCACTTAAAGCACTTGAAATGACCACAGCTTTTTACCATTAACGAATTTTAATTAGAATAAACTAAATTAGCTAGGAAAATAAGGGCTAAGACAACATGGTAAGGGCAATGGAATCCCGTTGGTTCCCTATAGTAGGAGGCACTCCTATTGGACACCGCTAGTATGGTTCCTTCATAGGATAATCTGTTTTAGTTATGAATATGGCGGTGAAGACATTTGGTTTAGATAGAATCGCCAAAGACGGATGTTTTGTATTAAAACTTTTTTACTCACGTTAAGCGCCTAAGTTGAATCGACACAGGCTCTTTTCAAGTAAGGAGCTTGTTAGGAATTGCCTATGAGATAGAACAACTTGGGATCATTACACTATTGTTGCTAATGAGTGAAGTTGCAGGGAAAATGATTTAAATGCCTAGCGCGATTGCAGTAATGGATATTGCATAACAAAGTTGGGTTTTTGCAACATCTGAAAGCATCTAGATAAGCTAACATATGTAAAGCATGAAGTAATTAATTATGCAGTACGAATGTTTATGTAAGAGCAGTACCGTGTAAGCAGATGTTAGCTTGGAGTAAATAAATTTGGAAGCAATTTAAGGTTATAGTAGATCCATGCAAAACTATACAAAAATTTTCTACATGTTTATACATTTTGACTTTACTTAACAGAAAGGCAGTAGTAACAAGGTACAGATCCTTGTTACTACTGCCTTTTTCATGAAATAACAGCTATTGGATATAATACAATTTCTTGAAGTAGTAATGCTAATGCTTTCCAAACTATCCGTTTTAGTTTTAGAAGAGATCATAGATTGCATGAGAAAAACTTTATAAAGATTAAGTTGATTAATTAGAGATTTAGTTTTTCTAATTGTTACAATCTAGTAAGATTATATTTCCAATTGTAAGGGGACAGTTATTCATTTGAACAAAGAAAAAATATATCCTTAAGGTAATAAAACCAATGAGTTTTCTAATAGCAAACCTTATTGGTATGGGAGGAATGTTGATTACTATATTTTACAGTTATAGTTTAAATGTGAAATCTAAATCTAATTATGATTTGTCATCTACAGACTTAACAGAGATACTTGCAGATTACAAAAAAATTAGCCAGATATTAAGAAAATCCAAAAAATCAAATGGATATTGAACTTTTATTAAGTTCCTAAGGAGGAATAATGGAAAAGCGTGAGTTATTGATTTAATGGGGGAGATGGAAGCCTCAGTACAGGAAAATGATTGCTAAGAGTCAAAACCATTGTATCACAAAAAAATCAAGAATCTATTGTAGAGATTCATAGACTTGCATTAGCTCATAGAAAAGCTTATGAATCATTATGCTTAATTTTGGGGATTTTTAATACTATAAATATAATTATATTAGGAGAATTGAAATGAATAAATTAAATTCGTATACACGAATAGATATTATGGATTACTTACGAGGATTTGCTTTGCTGGGGATACTCATTGTAAATGGTTACTAGGTTTTGGGTTATTTTTCCTATAGTGAGTTGCACGATAAATTATATGATATATTCAGCGGGACATTTTACCCTATCTTATTCTTTTTATTTGGATTTGGGTGTTATCTTTTTATGAATCGATCCACACAAAAAGTAAACAATAGATACCTTTCGTTTTTACGCAGAATTTGTTTTTTATTTGTATTAGGACTTATCCATACATTTTATGCACCGCAAGGAATTCAGGATGTATTAATGGTTTATGCTGTACTCGGCCTGTTTATTGTAATATTTTTCAAAAGAAATAAGTGGACCAACTTAATAGTAACGGTTACGCTAATAGCCTTATCTATAGTTACAGCTTTTCTCCATTATGGTGAGAGAATAGTATGGCTAGAATTACTATCCTTCATAAGTAAGGGACTTTCATTTATGGTGCTAGGTTTTACGATGGGGCAATTTAAATTTTTTGAAAATGTCTATGGAAAATTAAAGTATATTTCGATTTTTTTAATCGTTAATATTTTTATTTATATATCTTTATTTTATGTAAGGGGGTTAGGGTTAATTCCTGTTTCAGGAATTGAAATGCTAGAAGATTATAGTGTTGCCTTTATGATGACTAGCAGTCTTCTTATTATTTTACAATGGAATATGGCAAAAATGATATTAACACCATTAAAGTTCTATGGACAAATGTCTTTAACAAATTATCTTGCACAAAGTGTTTTACTATTTGTGTTTAGTATCATAATTGGTTTTACACCTTTTAATTCATTAATTGTGTGCTTTATAATCCACGCTATTTTAATTACTTTTAGTATTGTTTGGTTAAGGTATTTTAAAATGGGACCAGTTGAATGGTTATTAAGATATTTTACATATTGGAGTAAAATTCCGAAAAGGAAGAGATCTGTTAGAACCAATTTAGAAAGTGTTTAAATGTTTAATCACTTTATTTAAGGAGATAGGCCAACTGCTACAGCTAACGGGGGGATTTTGTGCGAAAAGGATTTCAAAAATAAACAAGCTTTAAAAAGTTATCTATCACATTCAAAAAAGAGCATGTTTTGATCAATAATTTTACCATAGTTATTTTTAAAACAAGAACTAGGGCTGATTTCCGTTCGATTGAGCGCTGTCCTGGGGGGCGATAAGACTTCGTGTCTTTCCTCGCTCTAGAGTATCATCTATGACGTTAAAGCCAAAAGGAGTAGCTCGGTCTTCACTTCAATCAATTGCTGACTAGTTATTTTCATCTATGTAAAAAACAACAGATTATCCGACGTTATATATTATAGTTACAACATATATTCTCGCACCCAATTTATTATCATAACAAAATATTCCCGTTAAGAAAATTAAGAGAGGGGGAATGCGTGTTCTTATTTTACCACGGGATTTTTCAAATTGAAATGTTCACACTTAAATAACTTGGATTACATAAGTCGTTTCAATGAAAACCTTCTTTTACACTATCTTATCAAGTGAATCCTGAATTTATCGAGTACTCAAAGTACTTTACTTTAACGGGGTTTTAGGTCTATTTAGTAATATGAAAAGATCAGGTTCAATAGGAGCCTGATCTTTTATCGTGTTATTCCCAAGTTTGATCTAGCATATCGCTGTAAAATTTAATGGCCTTGCTATATTGTTTTATACCTTTATGATTAGTAGTTTGAATTACTGTGTTTAATAAAGTTTCCATAGCCTTTGAATGCTCGCTAAGATTATAAAGTGTCATCGCATAGAAAACCTTTAAATGTTCGGCTTCTGGAAACTCACTTAGGGCCTGTTCTAGAATACGTTTTGACTGTTCATATTGCCCTAATGCACGATAGGTACTACCTAATCCTAAATATGCATCTACTAAAAATTCGGGTTTAAGTCCTAATTGAATCGCTTTTTCATAGTGAGGGACAGCCTCTTGTTCTTTTCCTAATGAATCATATGTCCATGCACATTGAAATTGGTAGTATCCATTTTCAGGCTCTTCTTTAACTAAAGCAACCATTAATTGATTTGCTTCTTCCAATCGAGCATTCTCTCTTAATGTAATGATATGTTGTACTCGCTTATCCATTTTTTGTATCCTCTATCTTTCTATTTTTTCTAATATTTAATAATTTTAAACTTTTGAATTCATATTGTATACTTGGTTCAAGTTTTAAAAATTTCACTTTTCTATATTATCAGGCATATTAAATAGATAAATATAAAGTAAGTATCTGTAGGAAATCGACAACAACGAAGTGGCTCAACGCTCGTTTTTCAATTAATAAAATAATAATGGGGTGAATAAGAATGCTTGATCGTTCTATGGAGAAAACACGGGAATGTTAAAAAGAAAGGGAGTGATAGAACGAAGAGTACAATGTGAAGCTCTTCTATATAAAAAGAAAAGAGGACGATTATAATGAATAATTATCAAAGCATCTTTAGTGAAGGATTTGATTTAAAATATTGTGTGAAGGGACAAGGTAAGCCGATATTGGTAGTGGGTAGCAGTGTATATTATCCGCGCTTGTTCTCGGAAAATTTATATAAACATTTTCAATTTATCTTCTTAGATCATAGAGGTTTCGCGAAGCCTCCACGTTTTTTAAAGAAAGAAGATTATACTTTAGAGAAAATTGTTGAGGATATCGAAACAGCAAGACAATGGCTAAAGCTTGAGGATTTCATCATTTTAGGACATTCTGGGCACGCATTTATGGCTTTGGCATATGCCGAAAAATATCCTCAGTATGTTCAAAAGGTCATTTTATTAAATTCAGCACCGACAAACAGTCAAGAGAGACAGCAGCAAAGTTTTTCATTTTTTAATGAGACTGCTAGTGCTGAGCGTACAAAGCAATTTGAGCATGATATTGCTTTTTTAGAGAAGGATATTCACAATGATCCTGAAAGACGATTTGTGCATATGTGTATTCGCATGGGGGCGCATAGCTTTTATGATTATACGTTCGATGCTGCTTATATGTGGGATGGCGTCTATACAAATATGGAAGTTATTGATTACCTTTGGGGTATAGCTTTCGCTGAACAAAATCTAATCCAATCTATGGCTCACTTAGATAAGCCTATATTTGTAGGGTTAGGGAGATATGATTATTTAGTCGCTCCTGTTTCGCTCTGGGATGTCATTGATTATTCAAATGAAAATGTGAAGAAGGTCATTTTTGAAAAAAGTGGCCATAACCCAATGTTTGAACAACCGGATATTTTTGATAGAGAATTGATTGATTGGATTAATGAATAGCTGGCCAATAATTTCAACTAAAGTTCGATTAATAGCCTATACTAAATAAAATGTACCCTATAAGATAGACACTAAAAAAGTCTCTCTTATAGGGTTTACATGGAATATGACGGAGCGGAACTTATGTCAAAGAAACTGATTGATAATTATTAATTTAATTACGAGAAGTGAACGTAAGTACCATCTTATCTAATACAGTAGCTATTATAATCCCTACTGAATATCGAAGCAAATCCTCAACAAGAAAACCTTTGCCAAGTATCAAAGCCCCGAGCGTTGTCCCACGAATCTGATTAATCCAGTCTTCCTGATACAACTGGCTAAATTCTATGCCGAAGCTAAACAAAAAACTGAGCCAAATGGCTGTTAGGGTACTCTTACGCACTAGCAACAATCGAAATCCGAAATAGACCATCATAGCCCAAAGCATGTCCCCTGCGCTCTGTGCTACCAATGACGGAAGTAGAAGACTCCATTTTCTAGATGCTAGACCTAAAAAGATGGTGATCACAACAGCTATCAAATAAGCTATTCGTATATTAAAGTAGTGTAAGTTGCTAGATTTATGCTCATTAGTCAATAGAATCACTCTTTCGGTTGTTAATATTAATTCATTATCTCATATTTGATGTCCGAAAGATTGATGTGTACATACCTTTTGCCGAAAAATACCAAATTATTTAGTTCACCGTGTACTCTTCTTTAAGTAATCCGTATATTTCTAAATCTACAACTCCTTTACCAGACCATAATGCAGCTTGTCGTATAAGTCCTTCTTGTGAAAAACCATTTTTCAGGAGCACCTTTTTAGATGCCTCATTTAATGGCAAAACCTCAGCCTGTATGCGATTTATATTAACTTCCTCAAATAAAAAATTGACAATTATTTTAACCGCATCTGTCGCAAGGCCCTTACCCCAATAGTTCTCTGCTAAAAAGGTACCAATCGTAACCATATTCACTTTTTGATTAAAATCCATTGCTTCTATAATGCCCACTAATTGATCGTTATGTGACTTTTGAAAAATGCCCCATTTAACTCTCGTTTTCTTTTGATAATCTCTGTCAAAGTGTCCGATCATTTTACGTACTGTTTGGATATTATGCTTCGGGATTATCCCACAATATTCAAAGACTTTTTCATTATCATAGATTGCAAATAATTCTGGTAAATGTACATCTTCAATTTTCTTTAGCACAATATTTTCGGAGCTTAATAATGGGAACTCTGCAAACACTTTTTCGATATTCATAGCATACTCTCCTTATTTTTTTTACGTTTTTTTCGTACATTATATTGTAGAAATGATTGGAAACCAATCTCTTTTTAGAAGGAGGTCTTTAAATAAATCAATCTAAGCATCTAAATGGTGGGATGATAAAACGATGCCTTTTAATGTTTTATCAGTGCGAAAGCGAAGCGGCAGCAACAATGCACCTAGTCAGAACTTAATCGACCACACACTATGGTGATTATTGAAATAAAAACATATTGAAAGGCATTCTTTTATTATGTATAATTTTACTATATTATACAGAAAGTGAGTGATTTATGATGATAGTCAGCTCTATTTTTCCAACAAACCAATATAAGGTGTGGAAGAAGTAAAAATAATAGATTCTTCTGCACGAAATCGGAGGAATTGAAATGTATAGTAATTACGGACCTTTATGTACAGAACTTTATGATTTGACAAAACCAGTTGGATATTCTATTGGTGGGGATATTGAATATTATCTTGAACGCTTAAAAGGAACTAAGGGAAGAGTACTTGAAGCGGGAGCTGGCTCTGGACGCTTCTTAATCCCTTTACTTGAAAATGGATACGATGTTGAGGGAATTGACTACTCACCTGAAATGTTAGATTTATGCCGAAAACACTGCATTGAAAGAGGGTTCAAGCCAAATTTATATGAAGGTAACTTAAGCAATTTTTCATTAGACTCAAAATATGAAGCGATTGTTATGCCGACAGGTTCGTTCTGTTTAATCGAGAATTCAAAAGATGCGATGGATGCATTATTATGTATGTATAATCATTTGATCCCTGGAGGACGCCTAATTGTAGACATGCTTTTACCTACAGACTGGCAAACAGGGGAAATTACTTCATCCTACTATGAAATTTCGCAAGAGGAAGGAATTGCAATAGAAAGAAAAGCCGTTGAAATGAACTGGATCGAGCAATATACGCTAACCATTTTAAAATATGAAAAATGGCGAAATGGTAAATTAATTGATTCAGAGTTACAAAGATTTCCATTAAGATGGTGCGGAATAGAAGAATTCAAGCTTATATTAACAAACATAGGTTTTTCTAATATTACTTGCTCGGCTGAATATGTTTATAACAAGAAGCCTTCAAAAGAGCATTCATTAATTACATTTGAAGCTGTTCGTAAATAAATATACCTGCTAGATATGAGCTCAGAAAGTAGCTAATATCTAGCAGGTTTTTAGATTTAATCAATTCTTTTTTCTCATATCTTGTCCAATGCTACAGATTCCTGTACCGTTGATCGCTTAATGTTAAATTCATTCCAAATCGAGTCTTTATCATCCAGCAGTTCTTTTCCTTTCCAAATGATATCGTTAATTTTACCTTCGTAAGCAATGGCTCGACCAAATGCAAATGAAATAAAATATTCATTCCAGGATTGGAAGATAGGGCTGGCGGCGTCAGCAGCTCTCTCTATATAGTTCCATGCCTGCTCTTCGGTTAAATAACCAACTATGTAGCTCCATCTTGCAATATTTATAGCTCGCTCAAAATCCCATGCAGCAATAGTGTTTACCTGGTCAAAATCGGATTTCGTAAAGGAAAGCCTTTTCATCATCCCTTCTTGGGCTGATTCGTAGCATTCCTGCGATTTCCCCACCTCTTCCTCTGTAAAAGACTGACCCGCTTTCAATGCTAGAAGCAGCTCATTAAACTTCGTACGGTGTCCTTCCGATAGGAGCCATTCCAGAGTTTGTACAGCCTCCTCTGTATTATTAACCTCCCAGGCAGCAGAAAGGCCATCTTTCAAAATTTCAGGATTTTCCATCACCTGCAATGTCCGTGGCGACTCAAGTCGATAAAGAGCGAGGGTGGCGCCGTAGGCAAGCAAATGCTGTTTCTCTTTTGGTAAACGGTTAGCCAACTCCAGTTCTGTTCGTTGTTTTTTATTCTTTTTATTAAATACATTGACCGCTATAGACATAGCCACGAAAATTAAAACTACAATCCCTACAATAATTAGAAAAATCTTCAAACCATCACATTCCTCTCCATATTTTTAATTCGGCACAGTTTAATTTAGAATCACTCACTTCCGAAAATTATAGTAAAATTATACATCTTGAGTAAATGATATACAATGCGACTATTTAATTACTTAACATCGATTGTAAGGATGCATTGATTGATTGGCGTAGAAGCTTTTGTATGAGTGATAGAAAGGAATTAAAGAAAAGAGACATGGAGCGGAAGTTGGCTCTGAACGTTTCATAATGTTGAAGATTGTTCATTTGAAATTTTGATTCATGAAGAGGTGAAAATAATGACATCACTATCAAGTGAAGATGGAAATGTATGTGAAAGAAAATCCATTGAAATGAACTGGATCGATTAATATCACTACTAGATTTTAGATTAGAAAGTCGCTAAGGGTATAATCCATTTTTTTCTTGCTTTTTTTTTACTGTATAAAGGAAAAATATGATTGTTTATATTTCGATGAAGAAAGAAGGGTTTTCCATGCATAAAGATATGAATTATGGTAGCGACTATAAATATATTCCAGCAACATCAATTTGGAGTGGAGATGGTGTAGAAGTATTGCCTGATTTATACCAACATACGATTCAAATTGTTAATATCGTACTCTACGGTGAACCTCATAAGAAAGAGTTCGTATTAGTTGATGCAGGCATGCCAAAAAGTGCAAAGGAAATTATTTCAATAGCCGAGGAGAGATTTGGATCAAATAGTAAACCTAAAGCATTAATTTTAACGCACGGGCACTTTGATCATGTTGGGGCGATAATTGATCTAATTGAACATTGGGGTATGCCGGTTTATACTCACACATTAGAATTACCTTATTTAACTGGTATGAAAAATTATCCTGAACCTGATCCTGTTGTCAATGGTGGCTTAATAGCGAAAGTATCATCAATTTTCCCGAATGAAGCTATAAACCTAGGAAACAACGTTGAGGCGCTTCCGTCAGATGGGAGTATTCCATATATGGATGGTTTTCGTTGGATTCATACGCCGGGTCATACGCCAGGGCATATATCTTTATTTCGTGAAGAGGACCGAGCGTTAATTGTTGGAGATGCATTTGTTACAGTTAAACAAGAAGCGCTCTACAAAGTATTGCTACAAAAAAAGGAAATTAGCGGACCGCCACGATATTTCACGACGGATTGGCAGGCGGCTTGGGATTCCGTAAAAAAATTAGAAGCATTAAAACCTTCAGTTGCTATTACAGGACATGGATTACCGATGAAGGGGGAAGAGCTTACTAGAAATTTGCATAAGTTAGCGACAGAATTTGAGCAGATTGCTTTACCTAATCACAGCAAATTCTTGAATTAACATAGCACTTCCTATTGATAGTTGTGTCTAACAATTGAAGTGAGGCTTATACTAAATTTCTGATTAAATTGTCGTATTTTCCTTGTTCACCTTAATGTTATTTTCATGACTGATGATATCTTTATCAGTCATGCTTGAGTGCATTCCATTTTTTATGTTCTATATTGAATATATCTATCATTAATAAAAATAAAAAAGGCTGTAGCAAATATAAACTTGCTACAGCTAAATTGGTTCATGCCCCTTGATGGCGCAATATCATATATTTTATCATAAGATACTTTATTGTAATATATTTTGTTTATTACAACATTTCAATAATAAATAAAAAGCCTATTGACAAAAAAATGCAGAATCGTTATAGTCAATTTATTCAACGTTGAATATAAAAAGGTGATTATTATGACAAGGCTATTAGTTCTTGCTATGTTAGGGCTAAAACCAATGACTGGCTATGATATTAAAGTAATGCTTGAATTAAGTGACGCTGAACGATGGGGTGGTGTGCTAATCGGCTCGATCTATAATGCTTTAAAGAAGCTTGAAAAAGATGGTTATATAGAGGTGGCTAGTATTGAATCCACAGGTCTTCGACAAAAAGCAATTTATCAAATTACTGAAAAGGGCAGGGCACATGAGCAAGAATTAATTATCGAGGCTCTTGAAAAATCCTCTGTAGTTTATCCTACAACTTTATATTCTGGTGTGTCCTTTGCATTTAAACTGCCAAAAGCTAAAGCGGTGGATGCATTAGAAAAACAAAAAAGAATTTTGGAACAAGAAGAAAAGGCGATCAATGCTGGTTATGAGGCAAAATTAATTGCTATGCAAGGAAAACTACCAGCATTAACACAACTAGCATTTGATAATATGTTTGAAATTGTTCAAGTACAATCAAAATTTGTACATCAAGCTATTGAAATTATGAATAAAAGTGACTCTCTCGAATGAGGGAGTTAAAAAATAGCCATATATTCAACGTTGAATATACAATGTTAATTAAGGGGAGAAAATATGAAGAAGCTCATTCATGTTAGCCAATTAACGAAAAATTATAAGGCTAACTGTGTCGTTGATCATATAACCGTTGACATTATAGAAGGTGAGATAGTAGCTTTAGTGGGCACAAATGGTGCTGGGAAAACTACAACGATTGGTATGCTTCTTGGAATAATTCCTCAAGACAGTGGAACGATTGAATACTGGACATCCGACTACAAAAAGGAAATAGGTACGCAGCTTCAATCAACCCCTTTTTTCGAAGGCTATTCTGTAGAGGATAATGTGAGATTATTTGGGGCATTCTATGGAATTTCGCTGACAAAAAATGAAATTGATAAAAAACTCGCCACTTTTGATTTATTACATGTCAAAAAAACGCCTGCTATTAAATTGTCATTAGGACAGCAAAAACGACTAGCAATTATCGTGACAACTTTGCATAATCCCAAACTAGTAATTTTGGATGAACCTTCTGCTGGATTGGATCCTAGAGGTCAAAGAGAAATTCAACAGATCATTAAACGCTTAAAAGATAGCAGGGTTACTGTGTTATTTTCTTCCCACGATATGTTGGAAGTAATGAATGTTGCTGACAGAGTGTTAATTATGCATCGCGGGAAAATAATGGCGAATGGCTCACCAAATGGTTTAATGGAGCACTATCAAACGCAAAATTTGGAAGAATTATTTTTTGAATTAACGAAGTGAGGAGCGAGAGGATGGGGGCTATTTTCGTATTAAATTTGAAATCTAGTATAAAGGATATGTATTTACTTTTTTGGTCACTAATAATGCCATTTGCGGCAATTATTGCGTTAAGGATATTTTTACCGAGCTATGCGGGAAATTATGTAGAAGGAATCATTGCCATTAGTGTATTTTTCTATTCATTTATGACCACTGCTTTTATAGCATTATCGCAAAGAAAAAGAGGCGTTTATAATTTACTTCATGCTACACCAATGCCTTTATGGAAATATATCGTCAGTATTTCTAGTGCATGGGCTATAATAGCGATTATTTTATCCTATATCGTGCTTTTATTTGCTATCGTTATCAATCAACTAAACTTTTCTTTTAATAGCCTCTTATACATGACACCGATTATTTTAATAGCTTCGTTAAGTTTGGTTTTTTTAAGCTTTTTTATTTCAAGTCTCGTGAAAAACGAGGGACATTTAAGTATGACTGCAAATGTACTGATGATACCAATGCTACTTTGTAGTAATGCATTTTTTACAATGGAAAAAGCGCCAAATCTAATACAATATATTAGTGTGATAAATCCATTTGAATGGTTTGTAAATGGAATTAAAGCCTCGTTTCTAAATAATTTTAGTACATGGGGAGAATCTTCACTTCTTTTATTGGGATGCCTTGCTGTGACACTTATCATTTCCTTAAAAACATTTAAATATAGTGACCAATAATTATTATAGTAAAAATCAAATGGTCATTTCAGACTGTAGATAAACTTGCAAATCCTCGCCATTTACCATATTTGTGGGTAGATCTGGAAGGTTATAAAAGCTAAAAAGAGAATATTTTAGTAACGATGCTAGAGAGGGCGATGGGATGAGTAAAACGTTATTTAGAATAGGAACTACTTATATTCCAGTCAGCAATGTTGAACTGTTATGCTGAGTGGTATGTAGGTAAATTGGGAGCAGAATGTAGTTACCGAGATAGTGATAAGGCTATTCTTAATTTTGCTAATCAAAGCTCAAATTTCATTGATTGCTATGGGAAAGAGCATTTTTCGATTACTTTTGAGGTAGACGGATTAAGTGCATTAGAGACAATTCATAAAATTTTAAAAGATATAGAAATTAAGAGTTGGAGAAATTGACAATAGGGGGCATTCGGGAAGGAATTTTGTTTTTTACGATTTTGACGGAAATAAATTTGATGTGTGGAGTTAGCTGAGTCCCACTTATAAAGAATACAAGGGTGATGAGTAAACCATTATTAAAAGGTAATTCCGATTTCACTAAATTTCCCAGACAATTATTTAAAAGTGGGGAAATTTCGAGAAGGAGAGACGAAATTTTATCTTGCCTGATCGAGATAGAAATACGCTAGGAGTTTGTCAATAAACTATATAGAAACATTATTTCCTGAACAGAAGATTTATAGAGGGCCACTTACTATTATAAGTGACCCTTAGTAACAAAGCTTCGGAGGTGTAAGACTAAACCAATCTTACATTACTAACATATGATACGATGTTATTTTTGCATAGTTAATTGCCTGAGAAATAGTTTAACTTCTTTCAGATGGTGTCTAACACCCGCTGAAAGAAGTTAAAGCCTCCGGGGGGATAATATTAATACGTCATTTTATAGGCATAAATGCTGAGGGATTTAATTGTTCTGATTCTATTACAATACCAGTTAATCCTTTATCCGTTTTAGTTTCATGCCATTCATCCTTTTCCCAAAAAACTGCATCTCCAGGCTGGACTTGATAGTATTGCGCCTGTTCATTTCTTACAAATCCTTCGCCTTCAATAATTAAGAGAAGCTGGGGAACTACAGCTTGATGATAGCCAATAACACCGTTTTCTTCTAAATACATACACCCAATACTAGCGGATGCTTCAGTTTCAATAATTCTAGACATAATAAAACTTGACTTAAATTGTGTTGTATTTTTGCCATTCTCTTTGGACAATTGATAAAATTTCATTTGATTCCTCCGAACTTAAATTACTTTTTCACAGCATGGACGTAGTGAATTGTTTCAAAGGCGGTTAAATAATCTTTTCGATTGTCAAAATAAAGCTCATTAATTGTATCTGGCGATAGATGTTCGTAAATAAGCAGACCTGAGTTTTCTAACATTTTTTCCATTTCTTTATAAGTAAAACATGATTTCATCGGTTCACCACTTGCTGCAGCCATTTTTACCATGTTATCTACTCGGTTTGATATTCCTTGTTCTTTAAATAGTTTTTCATCTGCATAGTCCAACACTATCGAACTTCCTGTTGGTACATTGGCAAATAAGTGATCAATTAAACTTGAAATTTCATCTTTCGTTAAATAATAGGAAACACCTAGTAAACTAAAGAAAGTTTTTTTATTGCCGAAGCCGCTATTTATTAGATTTTGATAGGAAAACTTTTTTGTGAAATCCAACGAAACGAAATGTACATTGCTTGGAAGCTTTAAATTGACTTCAGCTAATCTTTTCTTTTTAAATTCCTGTGTTGCAGGGTGATCAATTTCAAAGATTTTTAAATTGTTTTCAAGTTCCGGATGTCTTAGGCTAAATGTATCTAACCCTGCTCCGAGCATAACATATTGCTGTAAACCTAACATGATTTCATGTAACAAAACTTTTTCACAATATGCCGCACGTGCCAAGGGGGTAGGGGAGAGCTGAGTTTGCACAATCCATTTTAATAGCTCTTCCGTTTGTCCATTAAGTTTTACTGCGATTTCTTTGTTAAAAAACTGGATACCTTGAACCATATTTGTTTGAATGTCATTGAACTCTTGTTGTGTGATTAATTTTTTTGCTAGGTAGTCATCAAAAATTTTAGGGGTATCGAATTGACTATGATAGGCTCTACTAAAAGCTGAGATTAATGAAGTTAAACTGGATTCATCTTTGTTCATACAAGTACTCTCCTTCAAAAAAAATAGGATTCTCCTGGCCAGGAGAATCCTATTGTATAGATAAATTCTGTAAAAGTAAATTATTGCATAAATTACTTTTTTTGTCAAGTTTTAATTGCTGAGAAATTCACTAAATTTAGAAATTTCCTTAATCAAATTTTTGGATAAATATTTTTCCGTTCGGTTGAATTTCTGCATAGAAAACTTCTTCGATTGATTGTATATTTTCCTTTTTTAATTCGTTGTCTAACCATTCTCTACTTTTTCCAACTTCCAGTAGATTTTGTGGCAATAGCTTCCCATCTGTGATGACTTCAATGGGGATAAAAATCGGAGGTGGAGGAGAGATGTTTAAATCCATCTTTTGCGTGCCTTGAAATTCAGGCTTTTTCAAAATACTAAGCATGCCATTTGGTTCTAATATTGCATAGTCAATTTCTGTAATTGAAAAAATTTGATATTGTCTAATCATCATCGTAAGGTCATCAATATTTATTTTAGTGTTTGCTAAAGCTTTTCTATCTATTTTACCTTTTTTAATAACGATTGTCGGTTGTCCATCAAGGAATGTTCTTGCTTTTCCGGATTTTAGTGCGATATAACTAATTAAAGTAGTAAGCGTACACCAAACAATTAAGCTTAGTAAAAATTTTGTGAATACAATTGTTTTTAAAATTACCATGTTGGCTGCAATAGAACCAATTGTAATACCAGTTACGTAGTTAAAGAAGGTTAAGTGACTTAGTTGTTTTTTACCTAGAAACCTCGTAAGTGTCAGAAGAACGAAAAAAGTAATAACCGTTTGAACAACTACTTGTATATAACCTGTGTACAAATTCTCCCACTCCTTATCTAATTCCTAGAATACCCAATGAAATTTTAAAAGATACCTCAATACAACAACACAGGTGGATTCTAATTTATTAAAAATCTAACAGAATCAATACATTATTGGATCTTCATCATAATGTAAGGTTAATTTCCGTTTTGCTTCTTTTCCTCTATCGCTAATCCCCAAGGAGTCGCCACGTCTCCATTCCAATCAACGTATTAAGGTATACGTTTCAACAAATTGTATTTCTATTTTGGGTAATGGACTTATAATTATCAATAATGGGAAAAATACTCTTGTTTTGGTAATATAAGTATTATCTGATTAAAAGGAGAGGTTTTATGGGTTCTAGAGTTCCGATTCAAGTTCGAAAAATTTTAAATGAATATATAACCCTAATTCAAAATAAACTACCGAATATCCTTGAAGGTTTCTATTTACATGGTTCAATTGCTCTTGACGCTTACATAAACGGTTCTAGTGATATCGACTTTATTGCAGTTGTCAATAGATCCTTAACCGAAGAAGATGCGAAAGTAATATCCGATCTTCACAAAGAATTAAATCGACAATACAAGGATACAGGGATGGATGGTTGTTATTTACTTGTTGAGGATATTGGCAAGAAACAGAGTGAAGTAAAAGGTTGTTTAAACGTAAACGAAGGCAAAACAAATTGGGGAAATGATCATATTAACCCAATTACTTGGTGGATTTTAAAAAATAAAGGTATGACAATTTTAGGACCGGATGTAGCTACATATAGCTTTAATGTAGATGAGAGCGTGCTTGGTGAGTATGTACTAGGAAATATGAACAGTTATTGGTCGAATAGATTAAAAAAAATTAAAAAATATAAAGCATTTTTAATACCAAATAAATTAGTTGATTTAGAAGTAGAGTGGTCAATAACAGGGGTTTTACGGCAATTTTACACACTGCAAGAACAAGATATTGTTTCAAAAGTAGATGCTTGTAAATATGCAATACATCATTTACCAGAAGAATTTCATAATATTATTAACGAAGCCATTAGTATTCGAGAAGGTTCCACTATTCGTTATTGTAAATCGAAAAAACAACGCATTGATGACACTATTCTATGTATGGATTATATACTTAAGCAATGTAATAGTGTCAAAAATTAATGAAATGTGGATGCATCAAAAGTTGGCGATGACATTTGTTAAAACGTCTACTATGTAAATAGTCGATTGGAGTGGAGACTGGGCGACTCCTCGGGGATCAGCGTCTCAGATGAGAGACCCTGCAGCGCAGCGGATGTTTTCTGTGCGAAAGCGTAGCGACAGCAACAAATGTTTTCTGTAGCAAAAGCGAAGCGGCAGCAACAAATGTTTTTTCTGTGCGAAAGCGAAGCGGCAGCAACAAATGTTTTTTCTGTGCGAAAGCGAAGCGGCAGCAACAA